>JANLFO010000015.1 GCA_024653205.1 Clostridia bacterium
ACCCGGTACCGCCAGTCAACTCAAGTTAACTCGAAAGTGGGGATACGTCAGGCCGGTAAGCCGTTGCCCGCCGTCTCCTCCTGTGGTACGATGGTCTTTGGAGGGAAGCCCCGTGGCCGTGCCGGAAGAGGAATTAAAACGCCAGATTGCCGCCGGGCAAGAAAGCCCGGTATCCTACCGCGGTTTCGACCCACTTATCCAGTACCTGCTTCACCGTCTGGACGCGATAGAAACCAAGCTGGAAGCGAAGATAGACAAATTGGACACAAGAGTAAGCAATGTGGAAGCCAGACTTGAGGCCAAGATTGAAGAAAAAGTAAACGCCCTGCACCACGAGCTTCACTCTACCGCCCGCTGGATCATCGGCACCGTGATAGCGGTCGCCAGTGTGGCCCTGGCCCTGGCGCAGTTGCTCAAGTGATGACGGAGAACCCGATCGTTACCCGGGGGAACTAGGGCTGCCGACAGAGTCAACTGGGGCCGCGTCGGCCGACGCGGTTATTGACGCCCTGCCGGACGGGGTTTATAATAAGCATACGAAGTTCGGGGCGTAGCTCAGGATGGCTAGAGCGCACGGTTCGGGACCGTGAGGTCCGGGGGTTCAAGTCCCCCCGCCCCGACCAGGAAAAGAAGGAAAGCCAGGGTCCCCCGGGCAGAGTCGCGGGGGACCATTTGTATTCTGGGCTCCAGCGGGCTCCACACGGCCGCGGTACCTGCAACGGGCAGCAAGACCACGGCAGTTGAACCCGCAGACCGTTGAGACATAAGGGGGCTCAGTCCGCGCCCGGGTCTATCGCCAGTTCCTCGGGCTCGCGCACCACCAAACCGGGAATGCCGGCAAAGTCGGCCGCGTTGCACGTGCATATGGTGCTTATCCCGGCGGCCAGAGCCTGGGCGGCCAGCCAGGCGTCAAACACTTCCGCTCCGGCGACTTTCCCTTGAGTCAGAAGCGCCGCCAAACGGTCAAGCGCGGCCGGGCCGGGGTCCACCACCCGGAGACCGGCCCGCAGCACTTCTACCTCCTGCCAGGCGGTGATCGGATCCAGGGGCCTCCGGACGCGCCGGCGGTCGGTCACGACAGCGAAAAACTCCAGAAGCACCTGGGGCACCACCGCCGCTTCCAACTCCTTGCGCCGGGCGGCCGCTATCAAGGCGCGGCAGAGCCCGTGCCGGGGGGCGTCGCGGTTAACGGCGTACACCAGGATATTGGTATCCAGAAGTATCAAGGCTAGAGCCTCTCCCGGTACAGTTGGTACCGGCGGAAAGGCTTCACCTCGCCCAGGCTGTAAATCCCCGGCTCGGGCGCCGTTCCGGCAAGATACCTTTCCAGGGCTTCGAGCACGATCTCGTTCTTCGGCCTTCCCCAGGCGCGCGCCGCCGCCTCGAGCGCCCGAAGGAGCTGTGCTTTCTCCTTGGGAATATACAGGTTTAGCTGCACCCGGATTGCCCCCTCCTTCTCCTCCTGAGGTAATTATAGCTATAAGCTAGATATAGTCAATAGTGAAAATGGCTCTTCCCTATTGGCGGGGGAGTACCGAGACGGGTCAGGGGTTCCATCCGTCGCTTTCGGTGGTCGGGCAAGTCGTCAGAGCAGTTCCAGGCTGAGGTCCAGGGAGCGGACGCTGTGGGTCAGGGCTCCGACGGAGATGTAGTCCACGCCGGCGGCCGCCACCTCGGCCACCGTTTCCAGATTGATGCCTCCCGAGGCCTCGATCAGGGCCCGGCCGGCTATCCGGTGCACCGCCCGCCGCAAGTCGGGCAGGGCAAAGTTGTCCAGCATGATAAGGTCCACGCCGGCGGCCAGGGCCTCCTCAACCTCGGCTAGGTTCTCCACCTCTACCTCTATTTTCGCCGTGACCGGAAGCGACCGCCTCACCCGGGCCACCGCTTGGGCGATCCCCCCCGCCGCCTTGAGGTGGTTGTCCTTGAGCAGTACCGCCTCTCCCAGGGTGAAGCGGTGATTGGTTCCCCCGCCCACGGCCACGGCGTACTTGTCCAGCAGCCGCATCCCGGGCAGGGTCTTGCGGGTGTCGCAGATCCTGGCCTTATAGCCCCGTACCCGCTCCACGTAGCGCGAGGTAAGGGTGGCGATGCCCGACAGGCGCCCCAGGAAGTTCAGGGCCACCCGCTCCGCGCCCAACACGGCCGGCAGGGGGCCCTCCACCCGGGCCACTACCGCACCGGCCAACACCCGCTCCCCCTCTTCCACCCGCGGCTCAAGCCTGCAGTCCGGCGAAAGCAGCCGGAAGGCCGACTCGGCCACCGGCAGACCGGCCACCACTCCCTCCTCGCGGGCCAGGATCTCCCCCTCACCTCTATCCGCGGGGGTAAACAGCAGCGAGGTGGTGAGATCGCCGCTACCCAGATCCTCTTCCAGCGCCCTCCGGACCGTCTCCCTCACTGCCAGCAGGTTCAGCATCGGCCCACCTCCCAAACGCCTCGGGGCACTTGCGGACGGCGCGTTCTTGGTCTGGAGCCGGCAGCAGGAATAACTCAGACGGGCTCGGAGCCGTTTTCTGCCCGTGCTTCCCCGACCTCAGGTATGCCCTGCCGGCAGCGCAATACCAGCCGTTTGCGGTAGGCGGGGTCCGCTTGCGGGTAATCGGTCCGGTAGTGGGCGCCGCGGCTTTCCCGCCGCCAGGAGGCCGCCTCCAGCATCAGGCCGGCCAAGAGCAGCAAATTGCGCGTCTCCACCTGCGCCCGGTCATGCGCCGCCCGGTAAAGACACGGCCAGAGCCTATCCAGGGCCTCGCGCCCCTGGGCCAGTCCCTCCTCGCTCCGCACCGGTCCCAGGCACCCGCCGACGATTTCTCTTATCGGTGCCGGCCCTTGCGCAGCCTCCCCGGAAGCATCCAGTTCATCGCAGGCAAGGTCGAACTGGGGCGAAATCAAGGCGAACCGGTTCAGCAGCTCGTCCGCCAGCCGCCCGCCGAACACCAGAGCCTCCAGGAGAGAATTGCTCGCCAGCCGGTTGGCGCCGTGCACTCCGGTACAGGCCGCCTCTCCGCAGGCATAAAGTCCCTCCAGGCTGGTCCGCCCCGCCAGATCGGTGCGCACCCCGCCCATGAAATAGTGCGCCGCCGGGGCCACCGGCAGCCAGTCCCGCCGGGGGTCCAGGCCCAGGCGGCGGCAGGTAGCGGCTGCGGTGGGAAAACGCCGCTCCACCAGTTCCGGCGCCAGCCCGGTCAGGTCCAGATATACGCGATCGCTCCCCCGGCGTTGCATCTCTCGGATGGCGGCGCGGGTTACCACGTCGCGGGGCGCGAGTTCCGCCAGAGGATGGTAACCGCACATGAACCTCTCCCCGGATGGGTTACGCAGGACCGCCCCCTCTCCCCGCACCGCCTCCGAGACCAGAAAGCCCCGCGCCCCGGGATGCACCAGCACCGTGGGGTGGAACTGGTAAAACTCCAAGTCCGTCAATTCCGCTCCGGCCCGGTAGGCCATGGCCACCCCGTCGCCGGTGGCTACCGGCGGGTTGGTGGTGAGGGGATATATCCTGCCGGCCCCGCCGGTGGCCAGTACCGTGGCCCCGGCCAGCACCGCCGTCGGCGGGCCGCCTTCGGGGAGCACCAGGGCTCCGCCGCAGCGGTCCCCGTCGGTCAGAAGGTCTAACGCCGTGGCCCGCGGCCACATGCTTATCCGCGGCTCCTCCCCGGCTCTGGCCATCAGGGTGCGCCAGACGGCCGCACCGGTGGCGTCGCCCCCGGCGTGCAGGATCCGCCTCCGGCTGTGGGCGCCTTCCCGGCCCAGGGCCAGACCGCTCCCCTCGCGGTCGAAGGGGACGCCCCAGGCCAACAGTTCTCCTACCCGCGCCGGAGCCTCCCGCACCAGCACCCGGGCCGCCTCCGGATCGCTCAGCCCCGCGCCGGCGGCCAGGGTGTCTGCCAGGTGCAGCTCCGGCGAATCCCCTTCCCCCAGGGCCGCGGCAATGCCCCCCTGGGCCAGGAAGGTAGCCCCCTCGCCCGGCTCGTCCTTGGTGACGAGCATCACCCGGTACCGGCGGGAAAGCTTAAGCGCCAGGTAGAGGCCGGCGATGCCGCTGCCCAGGATCAACACTTCGGTCCGGTAGCAGGGCAGGTCGCGCAGATGAAAGTTGACCAGGTAACGGGGCACCTCTTGCATTCAGCCCAGCTCCAGCATCCGCTCCAGGGCCTGCCGGGCCCGCCGCCCCACCGCCTCGGGGACCCGCACCCGGGGAGCCAGTTGACGGAGGCAGCGGGCAATCTTCTCCGGGGTGGTGCGCTTCATATCCGGGCAGACCAGAGTGGGGGAAAGGAGATGAAAGGTTTTGCCGGGGTTTTCCCGCTCCAGGCGGTGCAGGAGGCCCGCCTCCGTACCCACCACGAAGTCGGCCGCCTCCGCCTTACGGGCAAACCGGAGCATGGCTTCGGTACTGCCGACGAAATCGGCGGCTGCGGTCACCTCCGGGGGACACTCGGGGTGGACCATGACCAGGGCTCCCGGGTACCGGCGCCGCGCCTGCTCCACCTCTTCCCGGCGGACGCGGGCGTGCACGGGGCAGCTGCCCTCCCAGGCCACGATTTCCTTGTCCGTGAACCGGGCCACATACCCGGCCAGGTTGCGGTCGGGCACGAACAGGACCCGCCGTTCGGGAAGGGAGCCCACCACCCGCACCGCGTTGCCGGAGGTGCAGCAAACGTCGCTTTCGGCCTTGACCTCTGCCGAAGAGTTGACGTAGCACACCACCGCCGCCCCGGGATGCGCGTCGCGGGCCCGGCGCAGGGAAACCGCATCCACGGCGTCGGCCAGGGGGCAACCCGCTTCCGGGTCGGGGAGGAGCACGGTCTTCTCCGGGGCCAGAATGGCGGCGGACTCGGCCATGAAGCGCACTCCCGCCAGCACGATCACCGGCGCCCCCGCACGGGCGGCGTAACGGGCCAAGGCCAGGGAATCGCCGACGTAGTCGGCCAGCTCCTGGACTGCGGGCTGCTGGTAGTTGTGGGCCAGTATTACCGCCCCGCGCTCCTGCTTCAGCGCCCGTATTTCCCCCGACAGGTCTTTCACTTCTCCCCCCTCCCGCCTCAAGGTCTCAACCGACCGCCCGGTTGGCTTACTGTCTTGTCAGCTGTCTTGTCAGGTAGACCCATTATAAAACTGCCCGGCCCGGCGGTCAACCCGCTCGCCGCCTGAGTTATCCCCGGTTTCCCTTAGGCGGTACCGGGTTCTCCCCGTTCGTACTGTCACCTCGCCGACCGAACTGGGGCTCGGGCTTCGCGCTCCGGCAGGCTGCCGGCGGAGGCGCCGTCCGTGGCGCCCCGCCGCTTCGGCCGTCCGTGGCCTTCGGCCCGCCTTCACGCTCGCCCTCGCCAGGTTCGGCGCCCGGCGAGGTGCCAATGTACTCAGGAGAGCACCCGGTACCGCCAGCCAACCCGAAAGTGGGGATAACCCAGGCCCGCCGCCCAAGCACAAAAAGGATGGCGCCCGGGATGGCGCTTCACCCGCCCCGTCACCTACTCAATCGTGCCAATGGGCATCAGCTCCGCTGTGCCCAAAGAAGAGCTTAGGCTTCCACAGTCCTTCCCGAGCCCAGCACCTTCTCCAAATGCTCTTCCGACAAGGGCTGCGTCGCCAGACTTACCACTATCATGGTCAGGGCACCAACAGCGGCGGCAATCACCCCCGGGGCGAAGGGACTGGTGTAGAACTTAAGTATCGGCCAAAGCAAAAGCTGCGTCCCCGCTCCCGCCACCAGGGACGCGATGGCTCCCGACGGGGTGGCCCGCCGCCACCAGGCGCCGATGCCCACCGGTCCCACCACGCCTACTCCGATGGTGCTTAACCCGATCAGCATCAGACTTGATAGAAACTGGGGTGGATGCCACGAAATGGCAACTGCGACCAGTGCGGCTGCGGCCATAGTGATCCGGGCTATCAGTATCGAACGCGCTTCCACGGCAGCATTCTCCAACCCCGCGAGGCCGAACCAGTTCCTCCTAACAAAGGTCTTTCTAAAGAATTCGTTTCCCACGGCTGTACCAATAACGATATAAAGTCCGGCCGCGGTCGATATAATGGCCGCCAAGATGCCTATGCCGACTAGGGCCGCCGCCCAAACCGGCAGGAACCTATTTACGAAGGTTGGCACGGCTGCATCCGGGGTGACAGGCTCGGGAATCATTGCCCGGGCGAAGAGCCCTACCCAGGATACCAGCACGTAAGCACCTAGCACGAGCGTGGCGACGATGATGAAGGGCTTTAGCGAGCCCCCGCTCCTTACTGCCCAAAACTTGTTGGCAATATGCGGGCTGATAAACAGCGTCCAGTGAATCACGAATAGCCCCATCCAGGCCCCCCAGGTTGGCACCACCGAACGAGGATTAACCGGCTCCTGCAACAAGGCAGGGTCCACAGACGCCAGGCGGGACACCAAGCCCTCGAAGCCGCCCACCAGCCACAGCCCGCCAAAGAAGAGCAGTACGGCCACTACGAACATAACAAAGCCGTTAAAGGCATTGGTCATGACCTCCGTATAGGCACCGCCGATCAGTACATAGACCAGCGTTGCTACTGCCATGACGCATACACCGGTAACGTAAGGCAAGCCAAAGTAGGTCTTGAGCAAAGTGGCTCCCCCGACAAACTGCCCCGCCAGGTAGTACACGTTCAGCAATGTCAGCGCGGCCATGACCAACCTCAACAAATCGCTGTTATACCTATCTCCAAGGTAGTCGGGCAGACTCATGGAGCCCAGGCGGTCACCGGACCGCTTCATTACCGTCATGAACAGCGCGAGCACTATCACCATCGCCCACAGCTGGCTCATGGCCGGCCAGACGCCCGCCAGGCCTCCGGCATAGGCCCATCCGCCCATTCCCATGAAAGTAGAGGCACTGGTGTAGACGGCACACATGGCCAGTGCCGTGGTAACCGGGCCCATCTCCCGACCCGCCAGAGAGAAGCCTACCAGCCGCCCCGCTATACGCCTTCTGCCGTAGACGGTAAGGCAGACAAAGATCACCACATATACGGCCGCCGTAAGCAGCAGCCAACCAGACAGATCCATTTCCGGTTCCTCCTTTGTTCCTCCTCAAAGGCCAACATCTTATGCCTTACAAGTCTTTCTTTAGGGCCGTAAAGAGTATTATGAATATCCAGGCGCCGGCATAAACGGTCCAATAGAGAGCCGTCGGCGGCAAAAGTACCCCCCCTTTCTAAGGATAAGCCCTTTCCGAACGCGGCCTAGTTTTGCCAAACCGTCACCCTCAACCGGAGACCGCGCCTCCTCGAGTAGCCGGCTGTCCGGGCCTCAGCCCGGCCCTACCCCACACTGCCTGCAAGCACCTGCCGCAGGTGGTTCCTTACATCCTTGCGCATGATCTTTCCACTCCCCGACTTCGGCAATTCAGGCAGGATCACGATGGACTTCGGCCTTTCGTAGCCCGCGAGTTTACCCTTGCAAAACTCAATGAGTTCCTCCTCGGTGGCCGTACCCCCGGGCCAGAGGGCAACGGCTGCTACCACCCTTTCTCCCCATTTCTCGTCGGGAACGCCAACCACGGCCGCTTCCTTTACTGCCGGATGCAGGCACAGGACTTGTTCAACGTGCGAGGGGTAAACGTTCTCGCCCCCGGTTACGATCATGTCGTCCTTCCGATCAAGCAAGTATAAATACCCATCCTCGTCCAACTTGCCAACGTCTCCGGTGAGCAGCCATCCGTCCCTCAGCTTCTGTTGGGTCAATTCCGGCTGCTTCCAGTAACCCTTCATCGTGTTCTCCGACCGGACGGCAATCTCTCCTGCCTCCCCTGGGGGCAGAAGGTTGCCGTACTCATCAACAATCCTTACACGTACGGTACAGTCCGGAACTCCGATCGAACCAAGCCGTCTCCTTTCTGCCTCGGTTGCCCCATCCGTTACGGCGCGTATGTGGTCCTCCCGAGAAAGGCAGGAGACGATGGGGCCGTTCTCGGTCAGGCCGTACATTTGGATGAATCGATCCCTGCCAAATTTTTGCATCGCCTTTTGCAGTAATCCCAGAGGCATGGAAGCTCCCACGTAGCTGAAGGTTCGCAGGCTGCTTAGGTCGAAACGATCGAGCGCCGGATGCTCCAGGATCATGGCAATCATGGTTGGCACCACGTGGGCGAGGGTGACCCGCTCTCGGGCTGCCACCCGCAGGAACTGCTCCACCTCAAACCGCTCTACCGCGATCTGCGTGGCCCCCACATAGCATGTGGCCGAAGAAATGGCATGGCCGCCGGAATGGAACCACGGCAGAACGCTATAAGTGACGTCCGTACTTCTTAGGCCCAGGTCCATTATGTGAAGCTTCGAAGACTCCAGCTGCATGCGATGGTGATACATGATTCCCTTGGGCAGCCCCGTAGTTCCGCTGGAGTAGATCAGGTAAACAAGGTCGTCATCTTCAGGCAAAGCATCCGGTTCCTCGGGGCTGGCCTCTGACAAGGCCTCCTCATACGGTTCCCCCACGGATACGTCTTGGGGCTCACCTAAGGTCAAAACGTGTTTGACGCTGGGCAATTCACTCCTGATACCTGTCACCAAGTCGCAGAACTTCTGGTGCACTACCAGTACGCCGGCTTCGCTATGGTTGACAATGTACTTGATGGTTTCGGCAGGAGCTCTCCAGCTTATCGGTACACCCACGTATCCGCCCTTTTCGCATGCTCCCCTGCACTCAAGGAACTCCGCGCAATTCGGAGCCAGGACAGCTACCCTGTCTCCTTTCGCCACCCCTCGATTTCGAAGCACCCAGTACAACCTGTTAACCCGCTCATTAATCTCGGCCCACGTTAGACGCTTATCTCCGTCTATGACCGCGACCTTACTCCCATAGAATTCCGCGTTTCTCCTCCACAATTCCGGACACCAGCTTTGCATTCTTCGCCCCCCTTCCCGACCTATCATGAGCACGGTAGCAAGTCTCCCTCCCGGCGGGGGAGGCCGGGCGTGACGGCCGGAAGCCACCCCTCAGACGGCCGATCTGCCGGCCTCCAGAGCCCGAGCAACCACGATGCGCTGTATTTGATTGGTTCCCTCAAAGATCGCAAATACTTTGGCATCGCGCATCATACGCTCCACCGGGTATTCGCGGCAGTACCCGTACCCGCCGAACACCTGCACCGCATCCCGCGTAACGTCCATGACCATGTCCGTAGCCCACAGTTTGGCCATAGCAGAGAACTTGCTTGTGTCAGGGTCCCGGCAATCGTACTTCCATGCCGCCAAATACCCCAGCCAGCGGGCGGTCTGCACCTTGGTTTCCATGTCCGCCAGCATGAACTGGATTCCCTGGTGCCTGATAATGGGCACACCGAACTGAACTCTGGTGCAAGCATAGTCGGTGGCCGCCTCCAGCGCTCCCTGGGCCAGCCCAATAGCCTGGAAGGCTACCGTGATTCTCCCCTTGTCCAGGCATTTCATGGCTATCCTAAACCCGTCACCCACTTCTCCGAGCAACATCTCCTTGCCCACCCGGACGCCATCCAGTATGACCTCGCCTGTAGGAGACCCGCGCAGTCCCATCTTCTTTTCAACCTTTCCGGTGCCAAGCCCGGGAGCGCCCTTCTCCACCAGAAAGGCCGAGATCCTGTCGCCGGCGCTGGTGGGAACCTTTGCAAATATCGTAAACAGATCGGCTACCGGAGCGTTGGTGATAAAGGTCTTGGTCCCCGTGATCACATACTCATCGCCGTGGGGTACGGCCCTGGTCTGTATCGCCCCAACGTCAGAACCCGCATTCGGCTCGGTGAGGGCAAAGGTCGGGAATACCTTGCCTTCGGCTATGGGCGGCAAGTATTTCCGCTTCTGGTCCTCGTTGCCGGCTACTATGATTGGAATGGAGCCCAGCGAGAAGCACCCGAAAATCATTGAGCTCGATCCGCAGACCCGTGCTACTTCTTCCATTGCCGCGCAATAGGTGGTAAGGCGGCCGTCAATGCCCCCGTACTCCTCGGGTACTGCCAAAGCCAGGATACCGTTTTCGGCCATTATCTGCTTTACGTCCCAGGGGAACTCCTCTGCCTCGTCAATCGCTTGGGCCCGGGGGGCCACCTTTTCGGCCATTATTCTTCTCACGGTGCGGCGGATACTCTCCTGATCCTCGTCCAGACGGAAGTCCACAACCACCGCCTCCTATGGGCTAACGCACGGGCTCAAAAGCGTAATAGACCCGCTCCTGCTTTATTACGCCACTGCGCGTTTCCTGAGGAACTTCCGGGATCGGAAACACTACCAACCTCACCTCATCGCCCTCCCTAACCTCACCGGGTTGGCAGTTAACCAGCCGCACGAACATGGTCATCTCTCCCTGCAAATCCACCAGCGCGTGTATCAGCGGCGCTTCAAACCCCAGGGGCACGCCCTGGACTTCCTCGGTCAAGACCAGAACTTTTCCCCGCGTGGGAAGGTCTACCCATTCCATGTCTTCAGAGTAACAATTCGAGCAAATCGCCCGGGGCGGAAAACTGCGGCGGCCGCAAGCTCGGCACCTGGTGGTGGTGAACCGGCCCTGTTTCAGGTGCTCGTAGAACGGCCAGATGCGGGTAAACTCCTTGGACTGCTGGGGATAGAAGTCCATGCTGGCGGCATACCTACCCTCCAGTATCGGTAAGGCGGTCAACTCTTATCCCTCCCGTAGATAATGACCGTATGAGCAGCCGCCGGGCCGCTCAGGTTATGCGTGAGTCCGAACCGCGCCCCCTCTACCTGACGCGCCGCTCTTCCCTGCAATTGCTTCATGATCTCAATAGCTTGACGCAAACCCGTGCCGCCGAACGGGTGCCCACAGCTGAGCAGGCCCCCGTCAGTGTTGACTGCCACTTGCCCACCAAAGTCCGATTTGCCTTCCTGAACGAACCACCCACCCTCGCCCTTCTCGCAAAAGCCCAGATCCTCGTACTCGATTATTTCCGAAATGGTAAAGCAGTCGTGGGTTTGAGCCACGTCTATATCGGCAGGCTTTACTCCGGCTCGCTTGTACGCCATTTGGGCGGCAATCCTTAGCGCTTCCCACGTAGTCCAATTGGGCTGGTTGGCGGACATGTTATGCAGGGTGGCCTGCCCGGTACCCCGGACGTACACCAGAGGTCGGTCGGTTAAGTCCCTCGCCTTCTCCTCACAAGCCAGAATTACCGCTGCCGCTCCATCGGTAACCGGACAGCAATCGTACAGCTTGAGAGGAGACACTATAGGACGGGCGTTGAGGGCCGTTTCAAGGTCAATCGGTTGCCGGAACTGCCCCCTGGGATTGTTCACGCCGTTTCGCCGGTTCTTGACCGCTACCAGAGCCATTTGCTCCTCCGTAGTGCCGTAAAGCTTCATATGCTGTTTGGCCACCATGGCAAAGATCGGCGGCGGCAAGCCCAGCCCCTGGGCACCGTCCCACTCCCGGTCGGCAGTGCCCAGCTCGCTGTAGAATACCTCCCACCGCTGGGGCATGTAGAGCTTCTCTCCCCCGGCCACCATGACCACGTCCGCTGCCCCGCTCTTGATCAGCCCGTAGGCCATGATTAGTGCCGAGCTGCCGCTGGCGCACAGTAGCTCCACCCGCGCGCATACGCTCCTGGGTCTAATGCCCAGCTGCTCCGCTACTAGAGGAGCAAGGTGCGTCTGAAAGGAGCAGCGCTCGGTGAAGGCACTGGCCACGATCAGCCCGTCGACATCGGTGGGCCTCACCGCCGGGTTATCCTCGAAGCAGGCTTTGGCCGCTTCCTGGAAAAGGTCTCTCTGGGAAGCTTCACGCACCCCCCACTGGGACATGCCTCCTGCGATCAGGCAGACGTTCCGTTCCATCGGTGAGTGTCCCTCCTCTGAATCCCCGAATATCCTCAATTAGCGCCGGGCCGGCGGGCTACCGCGCCTTCCCCGCTGCCCGGCCGTCGGCCCGGCGCCCCCTACCCGCCAGCGTATCAGCTCGATTCGTAATCGTACCACCCGGCTCCGGTTTTCCGCCCCAGCCGACCCGCCTTTATTAGCAGCCTCAGACTCAGAGGCGGGTTCCATCGGGACTCTTGAAACTCCTGGGCCAGGTACCGGAGATTGTGATAGCCTATATCCAGGCCCGTAAAGTCATGCAGTTCAAACGGACCCATAGGATGGTTGAGCCCGAGCTTCGCCGCCCGGTCGACATCCTCGAAGGAGGCCACGCCTTCCTCTACCAGCCGGATGGCCTCAACATACTGCGCCAGCATGAGACGGTTCACGACAAAGCCGGGTGAATCTTTATTCACCAGTATGGGTGTCTTGCCCAGGCGCCGCGCCAGCTCCATAACGCTTTGCACCGTTTCGTCGCCAGTATGGTAACCCCTGATTACCTCTACCAGACGCATTACCGGCGCCGGGTTGAAGAAGTGCATGCCGACCACCTGTTGCGGGCGCCTGGTGGCCGCGGCCAGGGAGGTAATAGACACTCCGGAAGTGTTGGAGGCCAGAATTACGCCCGTCCTGCAGGTTGCATCCAATTCGCGAAATACTTCTTGCTTCAGGCTCTCATCCTCAAAGACGGCCTCAATGACAAAGTCTGCCGGACCCACGCCAGCCACTCCTGCCGCCGTCCGGATGCGGCCCAAAATGGCTTCCCGGTCGGTGCCGGGAATCTTCCCCTTCTCGACCAGTCGCGACAGCTGGCGGCCTATCTCCTCCACGGCCCGGTCCGCAATATCCAGATTGACATCACTCAGGATCACCTCCAGCCCCGATTGGCTCGCCAGTTGGGCGATACCCCTGCCCATCGCCCCCGCGCCTACTATGCCGATAACTCCGATTTCCATCCCCATCTCCTCCACGGCCTGTGTTTTTGACCGCCACTTACCGGGCTCGATAATCGGGTCCTCGCCTTTTTCTTCGCGTTCACTTACCTTGAAAAATATTGCAACTACCGTGCCAGAACGGGGAGCGGCCGCTTCCCTGTTGAGAGAGGCCAGGTGGGTCCCGGCGGAGCACCTACCGGTTCTGAGGACGGACGGCTCGTGGAGCCTTCCCAAGGAGGTCATGTTATGTGAGCCGTTTCGAGTGGATCAGAACTAATTCACTTGAACCTTTATTGCCGGTATTGTATCTTTTCTATAGACCGGCAACTAGTACGATCTCGCGAACCAGACGGCTCGAGGCTACAGGTCTATATAGTATACAATTTTCCTCCATGGGGGCGGCACCGTGCGATCACCGGGAAGCCCGCACGGCAAGCGGCCCGGCCTGGCACGGTAGTTGCTTCAGCAGCGATATGGGGGGTTGGCCTTGTCTACGGCCACAAGAGACTACCGGGAGGGGTGAACGGTGGAATCCAGGTCGAACGGTGAGGCCACACGTGCGGTAGCACTGCTTCAAAGCAACGCGAATAACATTTTGGGGCTTCTGGAGGCGATCGATGATGCCGTTATCGTGGTGGATGCCCAAGGCAAGATAATTTATGTTAACAAGGCATACGAACGCATTGTAGGGGTCAAGGCCGCCCGGGTGCTGGGACGCAACGTGGCCATGCAGTTTCCCAATGATAAATTGGTGCAAGTACTTCAAACAGGAATACCCATTCTTGAGAGCGATGACTACGATGAAACCTTCGGCTATCGCATCCTGGCAAACTGCCTACCCATAAAAGATCCGGGTGGCAAAATAATTGGTGCAGTCGGCATCGGCACTTCTTCCCCCATCTATCATTTGTCTCAGCGACTGGCTTCTTATGTCAACGCCACCAAGGCAAAGAAACAAAACATTCCTCCAACCCGTGAGGCCCTACCCTCTCCCTTTGCCAAGATCATTGGCAATGACCCCGCTTTTGTGCGGGCTCTGCAGATGGCAGCGTTAGCCGCCCTGGTGGACTGCAACATCCTATTACGGGGGGAGACCGGGACAGGCAAGACCCTAATGGCCGAAGCCATCCACGAATCGAGTTTCAGGAAGCCGGGCCCCTTTGTCGAGCTGAATTGCGCAGCCATTCCGGAGTCCCTGTTGGAATCGGAGCTGTTCGGCTACGAACGCGGTGCGTTTACCGGGGCCAATCCAAAGGGAAAACCGGGCAAGTTTGAAAAGGCCGATGGCGGAACCTTGTTTCTGGACGAAATAGGAGACATCTCCCTGAACATGCAGGCCAAGTTGCTGCAAGCCATCGAATCGAGGCGAATTGAGAGAATAGGAGGAACCAGGTCAAGAAAGGTGAACATCAGGCTAATCGCCGCCACCAACAAGCACCTTGAAATAATGGTCCAGCAGCGACAGTTCCGGGCGGATCTCTACTACCGGCTAAACGTGGTACCGATCTTTGTGCCCGCTCTGCGGGAAAGACAAGGGGATATACCCCTTCTGGCAACCCACTTCCTCAATCGGTTTTGTCGTGCCTACGGAAAACAGATTAGTTTCTCTCCTGCTATCTTCCAAGCCCTTGAAAGACACAGCTGGCCGGGGAACGTCAGAGAGCTGGCCAACGTAATAGAGCATTCGGTGGTAATGTGCCGGGGTTCGGTAATTCTTCCTGAACACCTTCCCGAATACCTTAGGGGCTACTGCTCGGCCAGAAACCCGGCTCCGCAAGTCTCCTCCTCCATTGACAACCTAAAGGCACTGATTGAAAACCTCGAAAAGGAAGCCATAAGTGCGGCGCTCAAAAGGACCGGAAACAACCGGTCCAAAGCTATTCAATTGCTAGGAATAAGCCGCCGGTCTTTTTACGAAAAACTGCGCAAATATCAACTCGGCTAAGGCCCCGGCCTGTGGGCGATGCCTTTACCGCTTACGGGTTCCCTTGGCCCCGCAGGCCTCAAGCTGGCTGCGGTACAGGGCCCGCAGCTCGGCAAAGAAGCGGTGGTATTCCGGGGTGCGGTAATCCGGGTAGGTCCAGGGAAGACTCACGAACTGCCCCCGCCGGTACATCAGGGTGACTTCGCCGTAAATGCCCCTGCCGAGGTACACCCGGTGGGAAAAGTCCTTGGTGGTAGCCAGTACCAGCCTGGCCGAAGTCAGGTAACCCGGGTCCAGGTTGACCCGCCGCCGGCCCTCGAGCGCAAATTCGTCCTCCACCGCGTTGGTGAAATGCTTGATCTCCGGAAGCCGGCCCGGCTCCACCAGGAACTCGAATCCCCAAAACTGCCGCTTCAGGGTGGGCCCCATTTCCGCCTCGTAGTAGCGGGTAAAGGCAAAATCCCAAAGGGGCGAGGGCAGGTCCACCGGCCCGAACTCCGCCTCCAGGCGGCCCCGCACGGCGGGCAGGAGCTCCGCCGCTGCCGCCAGCACGCCCACGAAGAGCTTCACCGGTTGGGGCTCCGTCACCCGGCCCACCCGGCTTCACCCCCTCCCGGAAACCTCAGCCCTTACCTTTCCCGGCGCAGGCCCGCACGCACAGGCCGCAGATGTACTGCCCTATACGCCTTTCCCGGCCGAAGGTCTTGAGCTGCTCGAAGCAGGCCCGGTGATCGAAGGCAGCTGCGTCTCCCTTTATGGCCCCCGCCGGGCAGACCGCGGCGCATCGCCGGCAGCGGCCGCAATCGCGCTCCAGGGGCCGGTCGGGGGGCAGGGGCAGATCGGTGAGCACGGAAACCAAACGTACCTGCGAACCGTACTGCGGGGTGACCAGCAGGTTGTTGCGGCCCCTCCAGCCCAGGCCGGCCAGGTAGGCCACCCGCCGGTGGCAGAGGTGGCCCCGCTGTTCCTCCCAGTCCACCACCTGGGAGGCCGGTACGGCCAGGGCCCGGCCCCCGCGGGATTCCAGCCGGCGGGCCAGTTCCAGCGCCAGGCGGTCCAGCCAGAAGTTCAGCTGCCGGTAATGATGGTAATAGAGCAGATTGGGACCGCCGGCCAGAGTGGCCAGCACCGTGGGCGAAACCCGCACCGCCAGGCTGACCGCGCGGGGAAAGGAGGCCAGCAGTTCCGGCGGCAACTGGCAGGAAGGCAGGCTCTGCCCTTCCAGGTCGGCAACGCCGAGAAGATCGACCCCTTCTCCGCGCGCCCACTCCTCAACCTCGGCCCGCAGCTCGGCAGCGGTTCCGGCCATAGCTTACGACTCCCTCCTCGCCTGGGCCCGCTACCGCCTCCCGGGATGCTGCGGCCCGGCGGCCGCCGGATCGGGACCGCCGTCCGACCAACGGCAGCACGGTCGGCGCCAAGGGAAGCCGGAGCGCCGGCCCCGGGACGTACGGCCCCAGGCCATCCGAGCTGCTAGTAAAACTCCACCCGGTGGGAAAGCAGCTCTACTTCTACCTGGCCGTCCAGGGTGCGGACGATCTCGTCGAAGACCCGCTGGATGGGCTCGGCCTCGCCGCACACCATGGCCAGGCCCAAGGTGGCCAGCTTGTGGTGGTCCTGGTGGTCCACCTCGGCCACGGAAACGTTGTACCGGTTGCGCACCCGGTCGCGCAGGCTCTTGATCACGCGGCGCTTATCCTTAAGGCTGTCCGCGTGCGGGAGCCGCAGCTCCAGGACGCATACTCCCACCAGCAAGCCGCCGCGCCTCCTCACCGGTTTTTCTTTACCTTCTCCCCGCCCGAAGCGTTTTCCTTTTTGCGCCGGTAAATTATAATCAAAGAAGCCGGTTGTGCCGCCGAGCGAGGCACGGGCTGCCGTCTAAATGCCGGACTTCACCGGCGGCGCAACCACCGATCAGGCTGGGGAGGGAAGCCCGTGAAGGTCATCTTTCATTTACCTCGCAAGGAAATGGAGCTGGCCGGGAACAAGAAGCTCGCCGACCTGGCCAGGGAACTGAACCTGAATCCGGAAGCCTACCTCTTCGTGCGCGGCGATACCATCCTCACCCGCGACGAGTGGATAAAGGACACCGACACGGTGGAGGTTTACCCGGTCATTTCGGGAGGTTAGACCATGCTCTGCAAGAACTGTCGCGCCAAGGCCACGGTAGAGCTCCGCCAGCACCGGGCAGCCTACTGCAATGCCTGCTACGTGGAGTATTTCCTGAAGCAGGTCCGGCGCAACATTCACTCCCGGAAGATGTTTCACCCGGGAGAGCGCGTCCTGGTGGTGGTATCCGGGGGCAAGGACAGCCTCAGCCTCTGGGACGCGTTGCTCAGCCTCGGCTACCAGGTGAGCGCCCTTTACATCGACCTGGGCATAGGGGAGTATTCCAGACGCTCCCTGGAAAAGTGCCGGGCCTTCGCCTGGGAAAGGAACGCCGAGTTCCGGGCGGTCTCGGTGGAGGAGGAGTTCGGGTTCGGCGTGCCCGAACTTGCCCGCCGGACCCGCCGCGTGGCCTGCGCGGTCTGCGGCCGGATCAAGCGCTATCTCTTCAACCGGCTGGCACTGGAGGGCGGCTTTGCCGCCGTGGCCACAGGCCACAATCTGGACGACGAGGCGGCCGCCCTGCTGGGCAATCTCCTGCACTGGCAGACCGGCTACCTGGCCCGGCAGCAGCCGCACCTCCCGGCCACCCACCCGGGGCTCGTGCGCAAGGTCAAGCCGCTTTACACGCTTACGGAGAGGGAGTCTCTGGCCTACGCCCTCATCCGCCGGATTTCCTACCTGGCCGAGGAATGCCCCTACGCGGAAGGCGCCACCAGCATCACCTACAAGGAGGCCCTTAACCATATCGAGGCCGCCGCCCCCGGAACCAAGCTGGCCTTCTTCAAGGGCTTCCTGCGGCACAAAGAGCTTTTCGCCGAGGAAGAGGCGGGACTGGAGCTCAGGGCATGCAGCCGCTGCGGCCAGGTAACCACCGAGGAGGTCTGCGCGGTCTGCCGCCTGGTGGAGAGGGCGCACGCGGCGTGCGCGCAATCTTTCGGCGACCGAGGAGAAACCGGGGCTGCCGCCTTAGAAAAGGAAGGATAGCATGGGTTCGCAAGCAAGCGGATACGGAAGACTGCCGAGAGGAGGAGCTTACATTGGGGCTAACCCTGGCGGAGAAGATCATTACCGAACACCTGGTGGCGGGAAAACCCGAACCCGGCGAAGAGATAGGCATCCGCATCGACCAGACCCTCACCCAGGACGCCACCGGCACCATGGCCTACCTCCAATTCGAGGCCTTGGGCCTGCCCCGGGTGCGGGTGGACCTGGCGGTCAGCTATGTGGACCACAACACCCTGCAGACCGGGTTTGAGAACGCCGACGACCACCTGTTCCTGCAGACCGTGGCCGCCAAGTACGGCATCTGCTTTTCCCGCCCCGGAAACGGCATCTGCCACCAGGTGCACCTGGAGCGCTTCGGGGTTCCGGGAAAGACGCTCCTGGGCTCGGACAGCCATACCCCCACCGCCGGGGGACTGGGCATGCTGGCCATCGGCGCCGGGGGGCTGGACGTGGCCGTGGCCATGGCCGGGGGACCCTTTTACCTTTCCATGCCCCGCATCGTGCTGGTGCACCTGGAGGGCCAACTGCCTCCCTGGGTAACCGCCAAGGACGTTATCCTCACCCTCCTGGGCCGGCTCAGCGTCAAGGGCGGGGTGGGCAAGATCCTGGAATACGGCGGGCCCGGTGCCGCCACCCTCACCGTTCCCCAGCGCGCCACCATCTGCAACATGGGGGCGGAGCTGGGAGCTACCAGCTCCCTCTTTCCCAGCGACGACCAGACCCTGGCCTTCCTCTCCGCCCAGCGCCGGGCCGAAGCCTACCGGCCCCTGGCCGCCGACCCCGACGCCCGCTACGGCGAAGTGGTGAGACTGAACCTGGCCGAGCTCGAGCCCATGGCGGCCAGGCCCCACAGCCCGGACGCGGTGGCCCCGGTGCGGGAAGTAGGCCCGGTACCGGTGGACCAGGTGGCCATCGGAAGCTGCACCAATTCTTCCTACCCGGACCTCATGCGGGTGGCCGCCGTACTGAAGGGCAAGACCGTACATCCCCGGGTCAGCCTGGTCATCGCGCCCGGTTCCCGTCAGGTTCTGCGCCTGCTGGCGGCCAACGGCGGCCTGGAGACCCTGCTGGCCGCAGGGGCCAGGATTCTGGAGCCGGCCTGCGGGCCCTGCATAGGCATGGGGCAGGCCCCGGCTTCCGGCGGGGTGTCGCTGCGCACCTTCAACCGCAACTTCCGGGGCCGCAGCGGCACCGCCGACGCCCAGGTTTACCTGGTCAGCCCGGAAGTGGCCGCGGCCAGCGCCCTCACCGGCGTGCTGACCGACCCCCGGGAGCTGGGGCCGTACCCGGAGGTGGAGGCGCCACCGGAAATCCCCGAGGAAGACAATCTCGTTCTTCCCCCTGCGCCCGACCCGGAGGCGGTCGAGATCCGGCGCGGGCCCAACATTGCCCCCCTGCCCCTGGCCAGGCCCCTGCCCGAACGGCTGGAAGCCGAGGTGCTGCTCAAGCTGGGGGACAACATCAGCACCGACGACATCCTCCCCGCAGGCAGCAAGATCCTTCCCCTGCGCTCCAACATACCCGCCATTTCCGCCTACGTGTTCGCCGGCCTGGACCCAGGCTTTGCCGAACGGGCCCGGGCCGCCGGAGGCGGGATCGTGGTGGCCGGTCAGAACTACGGCCAGGGATCCAGCCGCGAGCACGCCGCCCTGGCGCCCATGTACCTGGGCATAAAGGCGGTCCTGGCCAGGTCGTTCGCCCGCATCCACCGGGCCAACCTCATCAACTTCGGGCTTCTGCCCCTGCTGCTGGTGCGGGAGGAGGACTACGAGGCCATCCGGCCGGGCGATCGCCTCGTCTTCGAAGACCTGAGGCAGCAGCTCGCCGGGGGCCGGGTGCTCCGGCTGCAGAACCTCACCCAGGGGCGGGAGATCCTCGTCCGCCACGATCTGTCTCCCCGGGAAACGGCCGTGGTACTGGCCGGAGGGCTTCTCAACTACGTGCGGGATATGAATCCTTAAATTACCAGTACAGCACAAGCAAAGGCTCGGGGGCCGGAGGTTTCCAGGCCCCTTTTTCTATAAAGGGGGTGGCTTTGGACATACTATTACCGTCCCGGCTCGAAATCGACTCGAAGGAGCAGAAGCCATGATCTGGATTTTGCTTCTGGGCGGCATCTTACTGCTATTACTCATAGCTTTTCTTTATTTGCCGCGGGCGCGGAAGAGCCGCCCGCCCGTGCCGGTAGAGGAGCTTTCTCCCCCCAGAAGGGAGGAACTGCCCGCCGGCTACGGCAGGGACGAAATCGTGGCCCTGGTGAAGGACCCCTATTGGCTGCACGCCTACTGGGAGGTCACCGCCGCCAAGCAGCAGGAGATCGGCCAACTCTTCGGCCCGGAGGCCTGGGAGCACTCCCAACCGGTTATCCGGGTCTACGACGTCACCGGGGCCCGGGAGCCCGAGGGCCGGCCTGCTCCCTATACGGATGTGGAGATCAACGACCAGGCCGAGAACTGGTATCTCTACCTGGGCCGGCCGGAACACAGCTTCTATCTGGAGCTGGGCCGCCGCCTGCCCGACGGCCGTTTCGTGGCCCTGGCCCGCTCCAACCTGGTCACCCTGCCGAGTAACGCGGCTTCGGCCATTATCGATCCCCTGTGGCCGCCGCTGGAAGAGCTGCAGGCGGGCCGGTCTCTGGCCTGGGGCCGTACCGTGGGAACCTCTCCGGCAGGCTGGGGAGTCAGCTCGGCCCTGCTGGCCGGCCGGGGGACGCGCTGATGCCCCTGGGTTACCTGGCCCTGGTCCTCCACGCCCACCTGCCCTACGTGCGGCACGTGGACCGGGACGACTGCCTGGAGGAGCGCTGGCTTTACGAGGCCCTCACCGAAAGCTACGTGCCCCTGCTGGACACCTTCCTGCGCCTGGCCGACGATCGCGTGCCTTTCTGCCTTACCGTTTCCCTCAGTCCGCCGCTGTTGAACATGCTCCTGGATCCCCTGCTCCAAACGCGCTACCTCAATCACCTGGCGCGGATGATGGAACTGGCCGACAAGGAAGTATTCCGCACCCGTCACCAGCCGGCCTTCGCTCCTCTGGCCCGCATGTACCGCGACCGGCTCCGGCGGGTCTGCCACCTCTACCACGAGGTCTACCGGGATAACCTCATCACCGGCTTCCGGGAGCTGGCCGACCGGGGATATCTGGAGCTGGTTACCTGCGCCGCCACCCACGCCTACCTGCCCCTGATAGGGCTGCAGCGCGAGGTGGTGCGGGCCCAGGTAAGGATCGCGGCCGATTACCACGCCAGGCTCTTCGGCCGCCGGCCGGCGGGCATGTGGCTTCCCGAATGCGCCTACAATCCCGGCGACGACCGGGAACTGGCCACGGCCGGCCTGGGCTACTTCTTCCTCGACACCCACGGGGTGCTTTTCGCCCGGCCCCGCCCGCGCTACGGCGTGTTCGCTCCGGTATACTGCCCCAGCGGGGTGGCCGCCTTCGGCCGCGACCCGGAATCCTCCAAACAGGTGTGGAGCGCCCAGGAAGGCTACCCCGGCGACTACGACTACCGCGAGTTTTACCGGGACATCGGCTACGACCTGGATTGGGAGTACATAGGACCCTACGTGCATCCCTCCGGGCTGAGGGTGGACACCGGCTTCAAGTACTACCGCATTACCGGCAGGGGAAACCACAAGGAGCCCTACGTGCCCGAGCGGGCGCGGGAGAAGGCGGCGCTGCACGCCGGCAACTTCATGTTCAACCGCGAACGCCAGATCGAATGGCTGGCCGGCCGCATGGACCGACGGCCCATAGTGGTCGCTCCCTACGACGCCGAACTCTTCGGGCACTGGTGGTACGAGGGGCCGCAGTGGCTGGAGTTTCTCTTCCGCAAAATCGCCTACGACCAGCAGGTGCTCGCCCCCACCACCCCCGGCCGCTACCTCGGCGAGTACCCGGTGAACCAGACGGTGCAGCCCTGCGGCTCCAGCTGGGGCAACGAGGGCTACCACGAGGTGTGGCTGTCCGGCGCCAACGACTGGATCTACCGCCACCTCCATCACGCCGCCGAGGACATGATCGGGCTGGCCAACCGCTTCACCTCTCCCACCCCGCTTCAGGAACGGGCCCTCAACCAGGCGGCACGGGAACTGCTGCTGGCGCAGAGCAGCGACTGGGCGTTCATCATGAGAACCGGGACCATGGTGGATTACGCGGTGAGGCGCACCAAGGAGCACCTGCTGCGCTTCCGGCGGCTCTGCCGGGCCCTGGTGGAGGACGACCTCGATCCGGGATGGCTGGCGCAAGTGGAGCGGGCGGACAACATCTTCCCGGAACTCTCCTACACCTACTTCCGTTCCGCGCCCATCCACGAGGGGGCAAGCTGCGGCCTCCGGTAATCCTGCCGGCCGGCTAAGCGATCGGTGCGAGGGGGGAACCAGGACTGCCGGCAGGACAAGCTGGGGATACTCTGGGGCTAGACTTCCTCCGCCGCGCCGGGCGGGCGGGCTAGGCGGTCGATCATCTCTCCGTACTGCCGGCAGAGCGTTTCTGCCGCCGCAAGCGAGCCCGCCTCGCCGTAAACGTGGTACAGGGGCTCGTCCGCATCCGGCAGCAGCAGGGCCCAGCCTTCCGGCCGATAGACCTTGAGACCCTCCACCAGCTCTACCCGGCCCGGATCCTCCGCCTCGGCCAGCCGGCGCAGCACCTTTCCTTTGGCCCACCAGGGGCAGGGAACGTCCCGACCCGCCCGCCACACCGGGGGGAGGTCGGCTATGGCCCGGGCCAGGGTCCGGCCCTCCGCCGCCAAGCAGGCCGCCAGGCTGCTCAGGGTATAGAGCGCGTCGCCCAGCATCCTTACCTGCCGGCCGCCGCCCGGCTCCCGCCAGGCGGCCTCGGCCTGGACCCGCCAGTCGCTCCCCACCAACCGCACCTCCACTCCCCGGGCCCGGGCCAGCTCGCGGGCCGCCTCCGGGCCGGTCACCGGCAGGGCCAGCACCTCCAGCTCCGGGTCCGCCAGGGCCACCTGCGCCAGCAAAAGCTCCAGCCTGGCCCGGGCCAGGGGCATGCCCCCCGGCTCCCAGAGCCACAGTCTCTCCCCCTCGTCGCATATGCTTACCCCCACGGCACGCCGGGACCGCACCTCCTGCCGGAGGAGTCCACGATCGGCGGTGAGTGCCAGGTCCCAGGGCAGCAGGTCGGCCAGCCCTTCCACCAGGGCCCGCACCCGCGGCGAAGGGCTCTGCACCACCAGGTGCTCCCGGCCGGCGGGGTACCCGCGCCGGCCGCGGGCCCCCAGCACCTCCCGGAGATAGGCCAGGTATCGGGCCTCGGCATCGGCCCGGGTCTCGGGCCGACGGATCTGGTCCTCCCCCAGGCGCCGGAAATCTCCCTGCTGGTAGCCGGCCTCCACCTTGCGGCGCTGGCCGGTGGAAGGGGGCAGGCCCCGGCCGTCCATGAAGACCAGCCAGAAGCGGCCCTGCTCGCGCGGGTCGCGCCGCACGTGCACGCCTCCGGCCAGCCTTTCCTCCCGCACCAGGTAGCGGTGGGCCGGCAGCAGGACCTCGCCGAGGTCCAGCACCTGCAGGCCCCCGGCCATCAGCCCGGCCAGGACCGCCAGCGCCAGCAGTTCCGCACCGGCTCCGGGGGCCCGGCTCAACCCCACCCGGCTGCCGGGCTCAAGCACGCCGGCCCAGGCCTGGGCCACCTCGCTCACCCGGGCCGGGGTCAGGTCCCGGTGCAGGTACCCTCCTACGCCGCAAGAGGCAAACAGGCCCGGCGAGGCGCGGCTGCCCCACACCAGGTTCTCCCTCACGGTGGTATAGGGCTCTACCTCTTTCGACGGCCAGATCTTGACCTCCGGCTTTACCAGGCTGAAGGCCCCTACCCGGCTGCCGTCGCCCACCGCGGCGCCCTCGTAGACCGCGCTGTTCTCTTCCAGTACCACGCCCTCCCCGATCACCGCCCGCCGCGCCGCCGCCCGCCGGCCGATGACCGCCCCCTTCCACACCACCGTCTGCTTGAGCGAGGCCCCTTCCTCCACCACCACGTTATCTCCGATTACCGTATAGGGCTCTACGGTCACGCCCGCCTCCAGGCGACAGTTGGAGCCGATCAGTACCGGCCCCCGCAGGCTGGTGCGCGGGTCGATGCAGGTGTTGGCACCCACCCGTATCCCCTCCCCCCGATCCTCGCCGGTCAGGGCAAAACCCACCCGTCCGGCCAGGACTTCCTGGTTGGCACGGCGGTACTCGTTCAAGTTGCCCGTATTGGATACAGAGGTTACGGCTCTCCGGCCAGGGCGGCGTGAACCACCACCCGCATGGCCTCGCCCCGGCCCGCCACCACTACCTGCCGCACCAGGGTGCGCACCAGTGCCTTCTTCTGCTCAAAGGAGAGTTCGTCCAGCCGGGAAAGAAACTCTGCCGCCCGCTCCCTGAGTTCCCGGAGCCGGGCCTGCGACCGGGCCAGGCCTTCCAGAAGCGCCTCCACCTCGCGCTTGCGCGCCAGCAACCGCTTCTTGCGGTGCTTCAGCTCGGCCAGGGTCCGGGAGGTGGCCGCATCCAGATCCAGGAGCCCCGCGGCCAGGGCCGCCCGGAGGTTGGCCTGACCTTTCTCCACCTCGGCCAGGTGGGCGTTGACCCGCTTCAGTTCCCGGCCCAGTTCCTCCCTACCCGACCCCTGCTCCATTTCCCGGGCGAGGGCCTCCGGATCCTTGAGCCAGCCCTTGATCTGCTCCCACACTGCCGTCTCCACCATCTCCGCCCGCACCCACTTCACCGGGCGGCAGCCCGGCCGGTAGGAGCCGGCCTGGCTCTTCAGACAGGTATAGCCCCGCACCCGGGTCCCGCGGCGACGGCTCTTGGTCATGCCGTGCATGGGGTTCCCGCAGTCGCCGCAGGAGATCAGTCCGGAAAGGAGGTACTCTTCCCTGGCCCAGCCGGACCACAGCCGGCGGGCGGCGCGGAGCTTCTCCTGGGCCCGCTCCCAGAGTTCCCTCTCTATCAGCGCCGGCACCGGCACGGCGATCCACCCGTTTTCTTCCCGGTAGGTCACGCGCGCCCGGGCCTCCGGGGGCAGGAAGCGGTTGTAGCCCACGCCCCGGCAGTCGCGCCGGTTGTAGTACCAGGTGCCGACGTACACCGGGTCGGTCAGTATCCGGCGCACCACGCACCGCTGCCACCGGGGCCGGCCCTTGCGGGTAGGCACTCCCCGGGCGCTGAGCCGGGCGGCCACGCCGTTGATGCCCAAGTCCTCCCCCACGAACCAGCGGTAGACGGCCCGCACCACCTCGGCCTCCACCGGATGGGGTTCCAGCGCGCCCTCCCGGTAGAGGTAGCCGTAGGGGCAGGCGCCCACCGGCAGCTTTCCCTGGCGGGCCTTCTGCAGCTTTCCCCGCAAGGTGCGTTCCCGGATTTTCTCCTTCTCGTACTCGGCAATGGCGCCCCGCAGGGCGTAGAAAAGCCTGCCGTCAGGGGTGTTCTGCCACTCGAAGTTCACGAACTCCAGCCGCACGCCCGCCCTTTCGATCTCTTCGGTAAGCAGCAGCTGGTGGGCCAGGTTCCGCGCCAGGCGGTCCGGGTCGTAACACACCACCAGGTCCACCTGTCCCCCGCGCACCGCCTCCCGCAGGGCGCCCAGGCCCGGCCGGCCGTCCAGGAGTTCCCCGCTCACGCCCTCATCGACGAACTCCGCCACCTCCGCCGCTCCCAGGGCCAGGGCCCGGTCGCGGCAGGCCGCCCGCTGGTCGGCCAGGGAGTACCCCTTCCGCGCCTGCTCCTCGGTGGAAACCCGCGCGTAGATGCCGGCTCTCATTTCCCCCTCTCGCTCCCCTCTCCTTCCGGCCCGCCGGCCTCGGAGAAAAAGCGGGCCAGCAGCCGGTAGGCTTCGCGCAACGCGCCTTCGTCCTTGCCGTGATAAACTACTTCTACCCTGGCACGCACTCCTCCCGACCTCCGGATGGTATTCTTCCCCATCCGGAGCCCCGCCAGCCACGGCAGAGACGCCCTCCTGAGTATAGCAAGGGGTCACCGGCCGCGTCCATTCGGGGCCGCCCGAACCGAGGCATAGTCCCCGGCGGAGAAGGCCTCAAGAATCGCGTTACCGAACGCGGCCGCATAATCTAATACCAACTAAAGGAAAGAAAGGTGATCGGCACATGAGCCGTCAGCTTCCACCCTGTCCGGAAGGCAACTACTACACCATCCAGCCCGGCGATACGCTCTATAGCATCGCCCGGAGGTTCAGAGTATCGGTAGACGACCTCCTGGAAGCCAACCTGGGCCGCGTAGACCCGGACAACCTGCAGATAGGCCAGGTTATCTGCATCCCGCTGGCCGTGCCCCCGGTGCAGTGCCCCCCCGGCTCCACCGTCTATACCATTCGGGCCGGCGACACCTTCTATTCCCTGGCCCGGCGCTTCGGCATCTCCGTGCAGGCCATCATAAACGCCAACCCCGGGGTCAACCCCGAGGCCCTGCTCGTCGGCCAGCAAATCTGCATCCCGGCCCGTCCCCGGCCGGGCGTTTGCCCTCCCGGGACCAGGGCTTACCGGATCCGTTCCGGCGACACGCTTTACTCCCTGGCCCGGCGCTTCGGCACCACCGTGGAGGCCATACAGGAGGCCAATCCCGGCATCAATCCGCTGAATCTCCAGATCAACCAGCTCATCTGCATCCCCACGGTAATAAGGCCTCCCAGGCCACGGCGCTGCCCCGCGGGCAGCTTCGCTTACGTCATCCGGGCCGGCGACACCTTCTATTCCCTGGCCCGGCGCTTCAACACCACGGTAGAGAGCATCCAGGCCCTCAACCCCGGGGTAGATCCGAACCGCCTGCAGGTCGGGCAGGTCATCTGCATACCCCGGGAAGCCTGATTCCCAGGGACGGAAAAGCCTTTGGGAGGGAATGGGGCAATGCAGGAAGACATCCAACCGGAAAGCCCGCTCGGCCGCGCCAAGTGCCGGTACTACCCCACCGAGGGGTACTACCCGAAGAAGGCCTACGCCGAGGCACTGCGCCTCATAGCGGAAGCCGTACAGGATGAAAGAGGAGACGAACTCTTTTACGACTATCTCCTAAGCAAGGCCCCGTCTGAGGAGCAGAGGGCCGTAATCGCGGCCATCAGGGACGACGAAAGAAAGCACCAGCGCATGTTCCGCCAGCTCTACTGCGAACTGACCGGCAAGGCCGTGCCGCCGGGGGAGCCGGAACGCTTCGAGCCCCCCAGGACCTACCTCGAGGGGATCGAGCGCGCCCTCTTCGGCGAGCTCAGGGCGGTAGAGATGTACCGCCGCATCCTTTTCGGGCTGAAAGACCTGGCCTACCGGAACATGGTAACCGAGATCTGGACCGACGAGCTCAAGCATGCCTGCAAGTGGAACTTCCTTTACACCCTGAACACCTGCCGGGACAACTGAGAAGCCGCCCGGTGAAACACCCGTCCGACCCGACCGGCCCACCTCCTGCATCGCAGTCCTGGAAAGGGCGGGTCCCGGCGCCAGTGCTCCGCCGCCGCGACCCGCCCCGCCACCCCGTCCACCAGGTCCGGGAAGACGCCGGCTTCGGCGGAATGCTTCTTCCGTTTGAACCTCTCGTCCGCTTTGAACCTAGTGCAGCTCCGGCTGGTACTTCTCCTGCAGCGGTTTGAGCACGTCAATGGCCTCCTTGACTTCCGGGGCACAGGGAGCCTTGAGGTCGGCAACGATGGTCCGGCCTTCGTAAGGGGGCGAGCTGTGGGTCTGGCCGAGCCATACTTTCAACTCGTAGTAGGCGCCGTCTGGCAGCGGCGGCCAGGACTTGGGGAAGGCGGTATAGGCTACGTAATCCTTGTCCGCCTCTTGGGGCACCTGCTCCCAATCCACCTTCTCCAAAACCGCCTTGACGGCGGCCAGTTCTTCGGCCGCAAGCTTACCCTTGTTGTCAACCGCGTCGCCGTAGTCACCCTCGGAAGTGATACTTAACCGGTAGCAGTGCAGCGAACCCCCCTCGGGAAAGTGAACGAACTTCACGTACCAAAGCTCCGGCAGAGCCTTGCCCGGTCCGAGACTCTTGGGCCCCGACCATTCCGGCCAGGTCCCGCCCTGCTGGGAAGACTGTGCTTGCGGCTCCTGCTTCTGCTCTTGGGCGGGCTGCGCGGCCTGCCCCGAAGGGGTGGCCGGAGACGATCCCCCGCACCCCGCCAAACCGGCAACCAGGCAGAAAACCATCAGCAAGGCCAACGATACTCCCAGGTATCGACCCATTTACCATACCTCCTTATCGTTATGCCGTAGTCACAGCCACCGGCGCGGCGGGCGCTTGCGCAGCCGTACCCACGGTCCTTAAGGTTTGCCCGCTGCCTTCTGAAGTTGCTGCAGCATCTCGCCCAGGTCCGTGACCTTTACTCCCGCCGGAAGCTCGAAGGTCTCCGGCGGCAAGGGGCCAAACCGGAGGTTCTTGTACTCCACCACGGTCTTTCCCTGTCCCGGGACCTCGGTCTCCACCTTCACCGGGAGCCCGCAGTCCTCGCGGACCCACATTTTGCTCTGGGCTCCGTCTGCCTCCGCCACCAGGATCACCTTGCAGGGCGCCCCGTCGTACACTTCACTGCCAATCACCCGGGCCTTAGTGAAATCCCGATCCTTGAGGTAGTCGCCGGGGGATTTGGCGTCAACCTGCGGTCTCTCGCCCGCAAGCTTCACCGCCTCGTTCCGGTCGGGATAGTAGGTGATCAACGTGTGGGTTTGCGTGTCCAGGATGCTGACCATCTTCTGGCCGCCGAAGTTACCCTCGGTCTTGAGCTTGTACCCCTGAATCCATATCTTCATGCTCGTCGTCCCCTGGGGCGTGGTGGTGATCAGGTCGTAGGCGACGCCCTTTTGCATCAACTCTTTAACCCGGTCGGTTCCGGCCACCAGCCCCTCGCCGGAACCCGACCCGGCGCCGCCGGAGGGCTGTTCCGTAGAAGGTACCCCGCCACCGGACGCGCCTCCCGGCGCGGACTGACTTTCGCTCTGGGCAGGCGCCTCCTGCCCGCCCGACGGCGCGCTCGAGGGCCGGCCGCACCCGGCCAGGGCAAGTAGCGCCAAAACCAAGATGAGGGCCATACTGCTGCACACGAACTTACGCCGTTTCAAACTACTGCACCTCCCGTCTTTTGTTTGCCCGGCTTTGCCGGCTGGCGCGGCTCCGCACCTTAAGGTTATCTCTAAGAGGCCAGGGCGGCCGCCACCCGGGCCAGGGTGCGAACACGCCAAATTGCGGCGGAGGGGCTCCGGGTATTCGGCTTGAGGCTATCCGGCCTGCTCCCGGTCGAGCTGCGCGGGCCCGGCCTTGCCGCTCTCCATATCTAATTCCCACAGCTTTGGCGGGCCGTTTCCGGAAGTGGAGAAAAAGTAAAAGTAACGGTCGTCGGCCAGCCAGCAGCCGCGGGTCAGGTTCACCTCCTTTTCCTTGAGCGCCTCGCTCAGGGAGCAAACCCGCCGGCCGGCGGTCACATCGTAGATCAGGATGTCTGTCCGTCCGGAAGGCACCTGCGCTTCCACCGCCAGGAGGCGACCGCCGGGCGCCCAAACCAGTTCGCCGACCCAATGCTCGAACCGGTCCAGGACCCGCACCTTTTCCCCCTCGGCAGCCACACCGACCGTGAATCCGAAAAGGCCGAGCACAGCAAAAGCCGCCCGGCCGTCGGGGAACAGGGCGACGCACTTGAACTCCCCGGCGCTGGTAACTTTTTGCTCCGGGTTGTCTCCCTGGGGCGTGAAGGGCACGGGAATTTGCCCGCTGGTGATCACGGTCTTTTCCCGGCCAGCCGCATCTCTAATGTCAAGCGCGGTCCATCCCCGGGCGGCGTAGGCCTGAGTTGGGCTCCCGGGCTCCCAACCGTCCACCGCCAACCCCTCGCCCTGGCGGACGATGGTCAGTTTCTCCCGGTAAAACATACTCTCCGCCTGTTCCGCCGGTCCGGTCAGCCAGATGGTCAAGGTCGCCGTCCACGAGCCCTGGCCCTCGACGATCTCCTCCAGCCTGTAACCGCTCAAGCGCTGCCTGACCGGCGCGCCACCCAGGGTGGGATCGGACCCGTTGACAAAGGCCTGCTTACCCCGCTCGGTAAGCATGGCGTAGACCCGCTCTCCGAAAGGCTCCAGCAGCCGGTAACGCATGAACCGGTGGACGAAGGTTTCGACGTCGGGCTTTTCCCTAGTAGTCCCCCGCACTGCCGCTTGCAGGGTTCCCGGCCTGGGCTCCGCCAGGCCACCGTCCGCTCCCGCCACCTGCTCCGACGCCTGTTGCAGCGGCGCCGGTGAAGCCTCCACCGGCGGCTTCCCGCCGGTACCGCAGCCGCCCAGGGCAAAGCTTGAGACCGCCAGGACAAGGACGAGAATGCCGTTGAACAATCGCCTCAACCCTATCCCTAATTCGCCTCCCTTGCTACCGCGTCGCGTACCGCTCGGCCAGGTCCCCGACGAGGGGAAGCTTATAGCGCTCTCCCCGATAAGCCTTGATCATCAAGAGCACCCAGAGAACGAGGGACCCCAGCCAGATGAGCACCCCTAGCGTCCGGAAAAGGAGCCACAGCGGCCACAGTCCTGCAGGCAAAAGAACCGTAACTACGAGGTAGAGCACGGTAATTCCGCCAAAAGTAAGGATCGACTGCAGGGCGTGAAAGCGCACGAACGGGTCCTTCTCCACCAGGTAGAACACGATACCCGTTATCCAGCCCAGGACGTAACACAAGACGCCGGCCAGGTTCGGCGCCAGCCCGGTCTGGGTGCCGGCGGAAGACACCTTTTCGGCCCCCCCGCGGTCACCGACCCAAGCGTTGCCCGAACCCCCGGCCCCTTCCAACTGCGCCCCGCACCGGGTGCAAAGGCGGGCGCCGGGCGCGCTCTCCTGTCCGCACTGCGGGCAAAACACCGTCTACACCCCCTATACTTGACCGGGCCAAGCCGGTTACTGCCTTGCTCCGCCTTCCGGCGCGGGAGCCACGGCCTTCTGCGCCAGACGCCGGAACTTGCCGGATATGCTGCTCAGGGCGGCCCGCAGGTCGTGCGCGGGCACCTGCCCGGCAATGGACGGTGGTAGCTGGCCACCATGGCTACGGTAGCCAGGGGATCGGCCACGATCCACTTGATCATGCCGGCGAAAATGAAGGCCGCCAGCAGGGCCACAAACCCGTAGAGGGCCTGCAGCCCCGGCACGGGAGTGAGCGAACGCGCCACTCCCAAGAGGGGAAAAAGCAGAGCCAGAAAGGACACTACCCAGACCGCGGCCACCACCAGGACGCACCAGGTAGCGGTGCCCAAGAGTTGCCGCCAGCTCTGGGCGTACAGCACCACACCGTCGCAGGCCGCCTGGTAAATATTTTGTTCTTCGTGGGTTAGGACGTAGCCCATCACCGCCTCGTCGATATAGTTGCCGGCCAGGCCCAGGATGCGGCGCAAAAGTCCGATAATCAAATTCAAACCCGGAATGCCGCCCAAACAGCCCGCCAGGCGGGTAAGCCAGTTCAGCACTTGACGCACCGCGCCGGCCACCAGCGCATCCACGACGAACAGGGCGCTGGCCGTGCCGAAGTGCTTGAGCACCTTCTCTTTCCCGTAGCCCACCTGGCTGGTGCCCGGCGGCAGATCCCCTTTGGTGACGATTTCGGTGATCACGGCCACGTGGCCGATCTTCACCAGATAGAGGAAGTAACGCTGGGCCAGAACGGTCAGCGCCCAGGCGCCCATAACGGCGACCAGCCCTACCACCGCCAGGGGCAACCCCGCTCCCTGGAAGTGGCGGGCAATCAAATATCCGATCCCGCCCATGACGCCGAGGAACGCGATGAGGATCACGCCGAACAGGAGGTAAACCCCTATCCGTAAGAACACGTAAGGCAGGGTCCGGAAAAACAGGCTCCCGGCCGAAACCCCGCCCGCCGGCGCCGTCCCCTTTCCTGCCGGGGCAGCCGGCGACGGTCCCGGCACCGCCGCGCCCGGGGTCCGGCTTTCCGCCGCGGCCGCCTCTTCTCCGGCAATTTCCGCCTGCCCGGCACCCGAGGGCTCCGGGGGCCTACAGGCGGCTTCCGCCGGGGAAGGGCCCTCCGGGGCCGCAGCCACGGGAACGGGAGTACCCGCCCCGGCCGGAGTGGTTACCTCCGGAGGCGCCTCTGCCGGCACGAAGGTTCCGCATTGCGGGCAGAACCGTGCGCCCGGAGGCGCCTTTTTGCCGCACTGAGGGCAAAACATGGCCGATCAGCTCCTGACCTGTCAGTCTAAATCTCACCCGGCTCCGGATCGGGGCCCAAAGCCCTGCCGAAGTACCCTCCCTCTAAGAACTCGCCACATAAGCGCCGGGGGAAGCCGGGGATAACCCGGCCCCCGGCCCCCGCACTATCTGAAGCCGCGCCCAACCCGCCGGTCTAATGCATAATGGTGACGGTCTGCGTGCTCTGGTCCCAGTTCACTTCCGCGCCCAGAGCTTCGCTCACGAAGCGCAGCGGCACCAGGGTGCGCCCGTTCAGGATCAGCGCCGGCTGGGATAGGGTTACCGGCTGCCCGTTCCTGTTAGCCACGGGCAGGCCGATCACCAGGACGATTACTGTGTCGTCCCGGGTGGCGGTTATGGTTTGGGTGGCCTGGTCCCAGCTCACCGCCGCCCCCAGGGCCTGGAAAATAACCCGCAGGGGCACCAGGGTCCGGCCGTTCAGGATGACCGGCGGCTGGTCAAAGGCAAGCGGTTGGTCATTAAGCAGCACCCGGATGCCCTCCGAGAGGGGTGTGCCCGCGGGTTGGACCGTTGGAAGAGAAGGCGCCGTCGGCGGCTGCCCGGAGGAAGGTAGGGCCACGGAGCCGGCAGTTAGCGTATCCGCCGAAAGCGGCAGAATACCCACCTCGAGATCATTCTCGTTGTAGAAGAGGATCTCCGCCTGCTCGTAGCGGCTGCACATGAAAAATCCGGGCGTGTAGTGGTTAAGCGGCAGGATCTGCGGGTTGGCCCGGTACTCTTCCTGCGCCCAGCCGCCCACTTCCCACTGCCAGCAGGTATTGTCAAAAGCAAAGTGGGAAACCTCCACCGGCCGGGCCGCCGTGGCCTCCACCATGATCTGCGGAATGGCTCCGGTGTCCCCCGGCCCGGCCACAATGCCGCCGTCGCTGATCTCACAGAGGCCGGGGACGGTCACTATGCCCAAACTCCGGGATCCGGTGGCGCAGATTGCTCCCAGCCGGCCGTCGTTGTAGTTGCCGATAATAAGGCCCAGTTGGTCGTAGCGGGCGACCATCAGCATGAACATCCCGTACTGGGGGATGTCGTAGAGCTTGTCGTTGGCGGCGTAACTCTCCTGCGCCCAGCCGGATACCTCGTCGTGCCGGTAGGTTCCCTTATCCCAGATGCCCACTTCTACCGGTTCACCGTACGAGTGGATCTGGAACTGGCCGCCTACCCGCTTGACCTCCCCCAGGCCGGGCACGGTCAGGCCGTTGAAGGGCCCGCCCTTGAACACCCGGTAGGTCAGCCGGCGGTCGTTCTCCCGCAGGAAGACCAGGTAGATCTTCTCGTAGCGGGCCAAAAGCATCACTGCGGTGCGGTAGTGGGGCAGGCCGAAGACCTGCGGGTTGGTCCTATACTGGGGCTGCGCCCAGCCGCCGACCTCGGTGTGGTAGAAATACTGCGCCGAACTGCTCCAGGTGCTCTCGAACTCTCCGGCGGGATGCACTTCCATACCCGTCGACGGGCTTTGCGGCGTGCCGTTGGGGTTGAGCAGCAGGTAGGAAACCTCCACCGGATGGGCCGGATCGTTGGCCTTCACCTGCAGGTTGTAGGCGATGGAGGCTTCGCTGTCCGGATGCGGATAGGCGGTGAGCGTGACGAAGGATGGGTCGTCGATCAGAATCAGCCCGCCGGCCTGCGGGGGCTGAGTCTCGCCCGGGGGTGGTGGCTCGGCCGTAGGCGGGGCGGGCTCCTGCTGAGCTGCGCTGGCGAGGCTGAAATGGTCGCTCATCCCCCAACAGGCGCTGTTAGCCGTACTCGTCACCTTGATCCGGTAACCGCTGCCCGGTGTTACATAACCGCCCCCCACCGCCAGGCTACTCCTGATCGCCCAGGTGTAAGAACCGGTGCCGTCCGCCCCGATGGGCACCGAGGCGGCAATCAGCCCTTTGGAAGACCCACCTTGATAAAGCTCGATTCTTACCAAACTGCCGGGATTGCCGGTGTACAGCCACCGGATGGTCTGGGTCGAACCCGCGGTCCACACCTCTCCGCCCGCAGGGGAGGTGACGGTGATGGATTCCACGCCCAGGCCAAAGTAGTCGCTCATCCCCCAGCAGTTTCGGTTGCGTACGCTGGTCACCTTGACCTGGTAGTCGCTGCCCGGCTTTACGTAGCCTCCCCCCACCGCCAGGCTGGGCCTAATCTGCCAGGTGTAGGAGCCTTCTCCGTTGGCGCCGATGGGAACCGCGGAGGCGGCGATCCGGCCCTTGGACTTGCCGGCCTGGTAAAGCTCGATGATTACGGTAGGGCCCAGGTCGTTTACGTCGCCCGTGTACCGCCACCGGATAGTGTGGGTCGAGCCCGCCGTCCACACTTCTCCCCCTGCCGGCGAAACCACGGTAATGGAGGCCTCGCCGGATACCTCGGCCCGCGCGGCCGGGGCCCGCCCGACCGGCGGGACGGCCAGGGCCACCGCCGTTACCAGGGCCAACAACAAGAGATACGCGCTTTTCCGTAACCTCAGCGACACGGGGTCATGCTCCTCCTCTCCGCCTCGTTTAAGAAAACCTTCGATACACCTTCTCAGTTATCAAATTACCGTTAAAAAATCGTCAAAACCTCCGGCCCTCCATGTGGTCGCCCAAGCTTCAGCCGCCGAGGTTGGTCTACTTTTTCACGTTCTTTTGACGGCGGACCGCTAGGGTATAAGGGTAAGGAGTCTGAGTCTTCTCACCGGGAGGGAACAGCAACGTGGGGCTTCTCGCGGGCATACTGGCGGTCATTTTCGGCCTGATGGCCGCTTCTACCATCTTGCCGGGCTTCAGCCCCGAGGCCCGGGCCCAGGACGGCGACAGGGTAACCGTTACCGGCCAGTTCGCGGCTACCTGCCGCGTCAACGGCCTGGATGAAGACATCACCCTCCCCGTTCGCAAGTGCCGGGCCGAGCTGGTGGAGGTCCGAGCAGGCGATGAGGGATTGTATCAGATCACGGAGGAGGTGTTGGCCACCGGGGAGACCGACGAGAACGGCCGGGTAACCTTCACCGTGGACCGGATCAAGCACCGTGGCAGTCTATTCGCCGCCTACGACGACGTCATCGATGTGAAGATCGTCGTTTACCCCGATAACCCGGCGGCCAAGGTGGAGGATTTCGGGCCCGCCGGGGCCTTGTCCTGGCACCGCTGGCCCCTCGAAACCCGGGTAGCGAATAACGTCAGCGGCCCCACGCTTTCTCTGACCGCCACGGCCACCGGCGACCACGGGTTTGCCTTCTACCTGGCCGACGTCCTGCTGGCCGGGCAGCGGGAGCTCAAGAAGATGGTTGGGGAGCTGCCCCTCGGCCAGGTTTCCGTGGACTGGCTGGCTTCGGGCGACCAGTGCGCCTACAAGCCCCTGTTTAAGCGCATCTACATCGTGCCCTCCGCCCGGACCGCCGAAAACGTGCTGCACGAGTACGGCCACGCCCTGCATCACGCCGCAGCAGGTACCCTGCCTTCCTATTCGCCCTCCGACGAACAGGCCGGCGTCTCCGGGGCCGCCCCCCGCGACGATGTGGCCCTGACCGAAGGGTGGGCAGACTTCCTGGCCCAGGTTCTGCTGCAGCGCATCCACGAAAACGACTCCAACCTTAGGGGAAAATTCTTTTATGATCCCGAATGGCTGAGGGAGGACCTGGAAGGCTTTACTTTCCGAGAAGGAATTAGCAGCGCCCGCCACATCCCCGCCGTCACGGCCACCCTCTGGGACCTTTACGACGACGTGGCCACCTGGGACCTCACCCAGGTCACCACCAGGCCGGCAGAGGTGGACGCGGTTAGCGACTTTGCCGAGATCTGGCGCATCCTGGGCTCGAACCCCTCCTCGATCAAGGATTTCTACGGCCGGTGGAAGGTCGGCCGCAACCAGGCCGGCGCGTACTACATCATGCGCCAGCACTACCTCCAGGTGGGAGAGAACGGGCGCGTTCCCCTTTCCTTGAGCACCAGGGAGGCCATCATCTGGGAGTTCCGGCTCTGCCTGGAAGCGGCTCAATACCTGCGGTTAGACCGAGGCATGGTAGAGAGCGCGGGTTCCAACCTGCGAGAGGCGGGTGATAGGGTACTGCGGAACTACGGGTGGAGCGAGGCAAACATCGCCCAAAGCCAATGGTGGCAGGCAACTTCTGTAGAGGAGGCCGTCAACCGGGTGCGCGACACCTGGCCCGCCTCCTGGCCCGGCGCGTTAAGGGTTTACCCCGCTTCCGCAGCGCAGCTGAGGGCAGTAGACGATTTCCTGCGCACCTCTGAGAGGGCCTGCGAGGCCGGCTCACACTGGCAGACGGGCCTGAACGGGGTGGCCTTTGCCGCCGGAGTTACCGATACTGACTGGGTCGGCGCCCCCAACCTGGCCGACGCGGTGTGGCGCTTTCTGGCGGCCCTGCGTCCGCCTTCGGCGCTGAGCTGGAAGGAGCGCCTCCTCTGGGAGTTCCGCCTCCAGACCGAGGCCTGCGGTTTCTCCTCCGACGGCACGACGGCAGACTGGACCAGTGATGTGGACGCCCTGCTGGAGTACTACGGCTTTCTGCCGGGATCGTCGGCGCGCGAAGCCTGGCACGGTGCGAGCAGTGCCGACCTGGCCGCCCAGAGGCTTGCCGCCGCCATCCCCGAGGACTACAGGGCACCCGCCCAAAACCAACTTACCACCGGGCAGCTCTGGGCGCTCGAGAAACTGATCGCCCAGTGCCGCTCGAATTACGCCACCGGACGGCCCTGGCGGGAGGGCCTGGATCGCCTGGTTAGCCAGTACCTTCCCGGCGGAGAGGAACAATTGGCAGGGGATCTAACCCACCCGCGGCAGGCGTACGCGCGGCTGGTAGACTGGCTCACGCAAAGAGGGCCACAGGACGCCCTGGTGGTGAGGTACACCGACCCCGCCGGGGGAGCTACAGAGGTTCCCGCAGGCAAGAGCTTGGTGATCGGCTTCAGCAAGATAATCCAGCCCGGTTCTGCCTATAACCAGATAAGCGTCACGGATTCGGGCGGCCGGAAGCCGGCGCTGAGCGTAACCCCGGGCTTTTACACCCTGGTGCTGGACCCCACGGCCGACCTTAGCCCTAACGCCACTTACACCGTTACCGTACCGCAAGAGGCCGTCAGGGACGCCGACGGCCACTCCTTGACCGTTAGGAGCGCCGCGGGCCAGGCCGCGAACGCCTACACTTTCTCCTTTACCACCGCCGCCCTCAACGAGCCTCCCCGCATAGTCTCTACCGATCCGACCCACGGGGCCACCGGTGTAGACCCGAATAAGACCATCACCGTGATTTTCAGCGAGCCCGTGCAGCCGGGGAGTACCTACGGGGCAATCTCCCTGATCTTGGCGGACGACAACTACTTAGACCCCGTCCACCCGCTGCCGGCGACTGTTAGCCTGGCCGGCAGCACCTTAACCATCGACCCGGCCGCGCCGTTGGCCAGAAACACCTGGTACACGGTGTCCGTCCCCATGGGAGCGGTCGCGGACCAAGGCGGCGTTGCCAACCAGGGTCACGCCAGTTTTACCTTCCGGACCAAAGCCGATCCGCTCCAGGTGGTCTCCACCCACCCGGCCCACAATTCCACCGGAGCCAAGGTGAACCACCCCATCACCGTGACCTTCAATCAGGATTTGTCTCCGGGACCGGCCTTGGGCCAGATCGTCCTCCAAGACCCTCTTGGCAACCCGGTACCGGTCCAAACCAATCTCTCCGGAAACACTTTGCGCCTGACCCCGGCCAGTCCCCTGGGCTATAGCCGCGTCTACCGGGTGACCATACCGGCCCAGGCGGTGGTGGCCGCCGCCGACGGCACGCCCTTTAGCCCCCCGGTCAGCTACCAGTTTAGTTTCCAGACCGAAGCCACCCCGGACACCACGCCCCCGCACGTGTGGATCAGCCCCACTCCCTACACCTACAGCACTCCCCAGACCGTCAGTCTGGGCGCCGACGAGCCAGCCACCATCTACTACACCCTGGACGGGACCAACCCCACGACCAGCAGCAGCCGGTACACGGCGCCGCTGGTCATCGGCGCCACCACCACCATCAAGTACCTCGCAGTGGACGCCGCGGGCAACCAATCGGCCGTCCAGACCGCGACCTACGTCATCGACTACGGGGGACCGGCGGTGGTGGGAAGCACGCCCGCCGACAACACCGGCGGGGTAAATCCCAACCTGGTTCAGCAGATCTGGGTCAACCTGAGCGAGATGTGCCGGCACGGCCCGGCTTTTTCCTCCATCGCTCTGAAGAAGGCAACCGGCACCCAGGTTTCGGCAACGGTGGAGCTGCTGGGCGATACCATTAAGATCACGCCGGCCCCTTCCCTAGAATGGGGGACCGCCTACGTAGTCACCATCCCCGCGGGGGCAGTGGCAGATACGGCCGGGAACCTCCTCGCCGCAACGTCCGCCATTAAGTTTACCACCATGGCGGCACCGGCCGCCCCCACGGTGGTGGCCACCTCCCCCGCGGACGGAGCCACCGGAGTGCCGGTAGATAAGCCCATCTCGGTTACGTTCAGCGAAAACGTGCTCCCGGGCCCCTATTTCGACTACGAGATTACCGGTGCCGACGGCTCCCACTCCGGCGGAATCGAGCTTAAAGGCCCCGACGGCCGGGCAGTGGGCATATCCAAGCAGATCAGCGGAGCCATACTGGAGATCACTCCCCTGGCGCCCCTGGCCTACGGCACCGCCTATACCGTGCGCATTCCCTACTTCGCGGTGCGGGACCAGATGAACCGGATGCTGGAGTCGGCCGTCACCTTTAGCTTCACTACCGAGCCGGCGCCGGCGTCCCTCGGGCCGCAGGTGGTGGGCACCACCCCTGCCGACCGGCAGAGGAACGTTGCCCTCACCGGGCCCATTGTAGTCACGTTTGACCGCGACATTCAGGCGGGAAAGGCCTTCGCCGGGATCAGCGTAACCGCAGCCGACGGCTCTGGGCTATCGCTCAGAGCCATAGTCAGCGGGCAGGCCCTCGCCCTGGTGCCGGTCAAGGGGATGCAGCCGGGGCGCACTTACACCGTGGTCATTCCCGCCGGGGCGGTGCGGGATCTGACGGGAGCCCCTCTGGCCCGGGAATACCGGTTCTCCTTCCGCACCGCAACGCTACCCATGAACCTGCCGGACTATTACCGGTAGGAGGCGGCGGGGTGCGGGGCGGCAGCAGGCGGATATTCGCTCAAGCTGGGAGGCGGGGAAGACTGGCTCCGGTTCCGCCGGGGCTTCAAACGAAGGGTAGAGCCGGCACGCTCCGGGTACCAGGAAAACCGGTAGCGGGTCGAGATGGGAGACGGACGGCGCCTGCGCCGGGAGCCCCTTGGAGGGCGAGGCCCGAGCCCTAGTTCGGTCGGCGCGGTGACAGGACGAAGGGGGGCACCGGTACCGCCTAAAGGAAACTGCGGACACTCCGGGAATAGAGCGGGCTGCGGTCAGGCGGGCACCCGGTGGATGAGGTCGCCGCCGACCTGGCGGGCGTCGTAGCGGCTGCCGATCTTAAGAAAGCGCCGCCGGCTTTCCTCGAGGAAGCCTTCGGCGGCAGCCCTGTCGCCTTGCGCCAGGGTCAAAAGGCCGTCCACCCGGGCCAGCCAGGCGGGGACCCATCGGTCCGCCGGGTCGGCGGTCTGCGCCGCCCGGCTCCGGCAGCGGGCGGCCGCGGCCGGCCGGCCCATTTTCAGGAGCGCCACCGCCCGGTGGCAGTAGAAAAGGGCCTGAAAGGCTCCCCAGCCGTAAGCTCGGGCCAAGCGCACCCCTACTCCGGCCCAGCGGCTCGCCTCGGGGAGGAGACCGGCGGCCAACATTTCCTCCACCACGGAACGGACGGTGCAGGCCGCCATGGGCCTCGGCAGCCGCGTAAGGCGGGCGCGCAACCAGCCCTGCACTCCGGGGAGGATCGACCGGCGCTCTTCGCCCGCGGCAAAAAGAGGGTTCAAATATATGAAAGGTTCCGGATTGTAACGGCCCATTTCCGGCTTGAGGAACCCCTCTATTTCCGGGAACCGGTCCTGGTAATGGAGCACCACCACCATCATGGAACGGGTCATGCATTCTCCGACCTTGACCATCAGCGAAGGGAAAGGGATGGCCCGCACCAGCGCCAGGGCCTCCCGGAGAAAGCGTTCCGCCTCTTTAAGATCGCCGATGATGTAGGAGAGGATTCCCCGCTGAAAAAGGACCCAGAGCACTTCCCAGGGAACGGTCATGAACGGTATGCCTTCCACCGCCCGGTCGAGAGCGGCTTGCGCCTCGCCCAGGCGGTGCTGCTCCCGCAGGGCAAAGCCCAGCACGGCTGCCATACGAGCCTCGGCTTCGCGCTCGCCCAAGGCCACGGCCAGGTCCAGTCCTTCCTTGGCCAGGACGGCCGCTTCCTGGTTGCGGCCCATCAGCCACAGGGCCTGGGCCCCCAACTGTAGAGCCCGCTGCCGGTCCGCCGGCGGCCCGTTGGTCCGGTAGTACTCGAGGGCCTGCCCGATGTAGCGCAGGCCCCTCTCCCCCAGAACCCCGTCCATCTTGGGGGAAAGGGGAACAGAGAGCCAGAGCAGGGCCTCGCCCAGCAGCAGCCGGGCCCGGGCCGCCGGGCCGCCGAAACGGTCGTACAATGTGATGGCCTTCTCCAGGGATTGAACTCCTTCGACCGCCGAGCCGTCCAGGGCCAGGGCCTCGCCCGCGGCCAGGAGCAGGCGGGCGTTTCGCAGGGGGTCGGACGACATTCTTTCTCCGACGGAGGGAGAACTCCGGGCCGCGGCGGCCCGGCGCGATCCCTTCCGCCCCCGGCCGGAAGTACGGCCTTGCGAGGTTGCGGCGGGCCCACCGGAGGAAGGCACCAGTTCCCGTAGAAGGCGCAAGGTGGCCTCGCCCGGGCCCACTCCCAACTCCTTCTCGAGCACCTGGCGACACTGTTCGAACTGCTCTACCACCTTGGCTGGCTTACCCAGGGCAGCATACAGCCTCATCAGGGCCTGATGGGCCGCTTCCTCCAGAGGGTCTACTTCCAGCCAGCGGGAGGCGTAAGAGAGCGCGGCCTCAAAGAGGCCGGAGGCGGAGAGCCGTTCCACGAGAGCCCGCAGCACCGCCAGGTGCAGGTCGTTAAGGCGGCGGCGCTCGGCCTGGCACCAGTCCGCGTCCAGGTCCTCCAGAAAGTCCCCCCGGTAAAGCGAGGCCGCCCCCACCAGCGGCTCCACCTCCCGGACCTCCTTGCGCAGGCCGGCCCAGGCCTTTTCCTCAAAAAGGCGCACGTCAACCACGCAGTCCGGCCTGACCGGAGCCCGAAGGGCATCCCGGCGGACCTCCAGAAGGTCCGGAGGCGCCCCGGCCCCGACCAACCCCCGGCGCAGGGAGTACAGCGCCGTGCGCAGGTTCCCGGCCGCCCGCTCGTCGTCGAGCTCGCCCCAGAGCATCCCGCGCAGCAACTCCCGCCGCACCCAGCGGCCCTGCTGCCAGAAAAGGTAGGCGGCCAGAAGACGCACCTTGGCGGTGGGCAGATTGACCTCCCCGGCAGGAGCGGTGATTACAAAACGGCCCAGCAGGGTAACCTGCACCATGCTTCCCACTTCTTCGGAGGATTATGAAACTCTGTATGCGTGATCTGGTGCCATTATCCCACCGCAGCGAGTTCCTGGCAAGAGGATGTGCGCCTCGCGCTCCGGCGGCTCCCCGCTCAGGTGCATTCTGGTGCCACCAAAACACCTTGTATCCGCCGGCCCGGCGTAATATAATGGGTGAAAACGATGGTCAACAGAAGATCAAGGGAGGTGAGCCGGGGACCGGGGGACGACGCGCGACGCCCGACGTTCGCCGGCCCGCGTTGACGTTTTGGCCGAATCGGTAGGGCGGAACTCTTGAGGCCACCGGAAGAAACCGGGCTAACTTTGAGCTCAGAAGGGGAGGTAGAACGGCAGATGAGGAAAATCAAGGCGGCAGCCGTTCTGGCACTGGTAGTCCTGCTAATAGCCGCGGCCGGGGGCTGCGGTTCTCAGCCGGCGCAACAGCAGAGCCAAACACCACCGGCGCAGGAGCCGGCCCAGCCGCAGGAACCCGTCAAGCTGGGGATCATCCAAATCGTGGAGCACCCGTCGCTGGACCAGGCGCGTAAGGGTTTCCTGGACGTGCTGGCGGAGCGCGGGTATAAAGACGGAGAGAAGCTGGCGGTAGACTACCAGAACGCTCAGGGCGACATGACCACTGCCAATACCATCGCCAAGAAGTTCGTTTCCGACCAAAAGGACCTCGTCCTGGCCATAGCCACGCCCGTGGCCCAGGCCATGGCGAACGCCACCAAGGAAATCCCCATCCTGATTACCGCGGTGACCGACCCCGTGGCTGCGGGTCTGGTCCAGAGCCTGGAAAAGCCCAACACCAACGTGACCGGGACCACCGACATGAACCCGGTAAAGGAGCAGCTCGCCCTGTTTAAGGACCTGGACCCGCAAGCCAAGAAGATCGGTTTCATCTACAACTCCAGCGAGGTCAATTCCCGGGTACAGCTGGATATGGCCAAAGAGGCCGCCCCGGAGCTGGGCTACGAGCTGGTCGAGGCGGTGGTGACCAACTCCAGCGATGTCCTGCAGGCGGCCCGCACCCTGGCGGACAAGGTTGACGGCATATACGTGCCCACGGACAACACCGTGGTCTCGGCCCTGGAATCGGTCATCAGTGTAGCCGAGGAGAAGGACCTGCCCCTGGTAGTGGGCGAAGGGGACAGCGTGAAGCGGGGCGGCCTGGCCACGGTGGGGATCGACTACTACCAGCTGGGGCGCCAGACCGGGGAAATGGCCATCCGCATCCTGGAGCAGGGCGCCAAGCCTCAAGACATGCCCATAGAGGCGCAGAAGGAATACCAGCTGATCCTGAACAAGAAGGCGGCGGCCAACATGGGGGTTACCCTCTCCGAGAGCCTCCTGAGCCGGGCGGCCGAGGTTTACGAGTAAAGGTGTCAAGAGACCATGGTCCTGGAGCTGTTCAACTTCCTGGTCAGCCCTCTGGAGCTAGGTCTGCTCTACGGGATCATGGCGTTAGGGGTTTATATTACCTTTCGCTCACTTAACTTCCCCGACCTAACGGTAGACGGCAGCCTCACCCTGGGGGCTGCCGTCGCCGCCAGCCTGGTGGCCGCGGGCCACGCGCCCTGGCTGGGCACGGTTCTGGCGCCGCTGGTGGGCGCCCTGGCCGGAGCCGCAACCGGCATACTGAACACCTACCTGCGCATTTCGGGGCTGCTGGCCGGCATCCTCACCATGACCGCCCTTTACTCCGTGAACCTCCGCATCATGGGCCGGGCCAACATTCCCCTCCTGCGGGTGGAAACCATCTTCGATAACGCCGCCGGTCTGGGCTTGGGTCAGACGGCGCCCTTTGTGGTCTCGCTGGTGCTGGTGGCGGCGCTGGTGGCCCTGCTCTACTGGTTCCTGGAGACCGAAATGGGCATGGCCCTGCGGGCCACCGGCGACAACGAGCAGATGATCCGCAGCCAGGGCGTTAACACCGATACGGTAAAGATCCTGGGCCTGGCCCTCTCCAACGCCCTGGTGGCCCTTTCGGGAGCCTGCGTGGCCCAGTACCAGCACTTCGCCGACATTCAAATGGGCATAGGCACCATAATCGCCGGCCTGGCCTCGGTGATAATCGGCGAGGTGCTGTTCGGCACCCCCAGCATCTGGCGCGCGCTGATCGCGGTGGTGGGCGGCTCCTTCTTCTACCGGCTGGTCATCGCGGTGGTGCTCTGGCTGGGCCTGCAGCCTACCGACCTCAAGCTCATGACCGCCGTGCTGGTGGCCCTGGCCCTGGCCTCCCCGCAGATCCGGCAGTACCTGAGGGCCCGGCAGGGCGGCAGTTCCACGGCGAGGTGAAACCGTTGCTGGAAATCAGGCGGGTAAACAAGATCTTCAACCCCGGCACGGTCAACGAACGTCCGGCCCTGCTGGACATCGATCTGGAGGTGCCGTCCGGGGACTTCATCACCATCATCGGCAGCAACGGGGCGGGCAAGTCCACCCTCTTAAACGTGATTGCCGGCGTCTATCCCCCCGACAGCGGGAACATACGCCTGGACGGCCAGGACATCACCGCCTGGCCGGAGCACCGCCGGGCCCAGTACGTGGGCCGGGTCTTCCAGGACCCGCTCCTGGGCACCGCCGGCAGCATGACCGTGGAGGAGAACCTGGCCCTGGCCCTGCGGCGCGGGCAGAGGAAGCGGCTGGTGCGCGGGGTGACCACTGCCGACCGGACTCTCTTCCGCGAGCGCCTGGCCGAACTGGGCCTCGGCCTGGAGAACCGCCTCCAGGACAAGGTGCGGCTGCTCTCCGGCGGCCAGCGCCAGGCCCTCACCCTGCTCATGGCCACGCTGAAGAAGCCCCAACTGCTCCTGCTGGACGAACACACCGCCGCCCTGGACCCCAAGACGGCGGAGGTAATCCTGGACCTCACCCTCAAGCTGGTGGCCGAGCACCGGCTCACCACCCTCATGGTTACCCACAACCTGGCCCAGGCCCTTAAAGCCGGAAACCGCACCCTGATGATGGACGAGGGCCGCATAGTCCTGGACCTCAACGGGGAACAGAAGCGGCGCACCACGGTTTCCGACCTGCTCGCCCTCTTCGAGCGCCGGGGCGTCCTGTCCGACCGCGTACTCCTGGCCAACTAGCCGCGCTACGCTCCTTCTTGTTTCCATGGTATAATCAAGACAGGGTTTAGGCTCGCTGATGACCAAACTCGGATATGGCGCGGACAATGCCGGCGCCGGCTAAGACACGGCGAAGGCCCGAAACGAGGGGTTTTAACGTGGCCAATCGAGCGCGCGACTGGCTCGAGCAGGCTCTAAGGGATCTGGCCCAGGCCGAGGACTCCCGGAAGGCGGGCCGGCACGAGTGGGCCTGCTTCGCCGCCCAGCAGGCGGCGGAAAAAGCGGTAAAGGCCTTTTTTATATACCGGCGCGCTACCCCAACAGTCACCCGACAGGGCCACCGTTCGAGCACTATGGCCCCCTGCAAAGCGGGGAGGCGATAAGCTTTGCCGGGGAGATCATCGAGTTCGTACGTTCGAAAATGGCCTAATGCCCGCGAGGTAGACGCGGCGGCTCGCCGCTGGGCGATGGCGCTTGCTCGCTCCCGGCCGGAGGTACTGGAAATCGGCTATTTTGGTTCCTATGCCCGCGGCGACTGGGGGCCGGGGAGCGACCTTGACCTGGTGGTCATAGTAGCCAGCTCTCCCCTTCCTTTTGAGCGCCGGGCGGCAGAAATCGACGCTACCAACCTCCCCGTCCCTGCCGATCTCTTGGTGTATACGCAACAGGAGTGGCAGGCACTGAGGAAACGCAGCCCGCACTTTGCCAGGACCCTCCGCCGGGAGATCGTGTGGCTCTTTCACCGCCCCGCTACCCGCAAACCTGACACCGGCCCGGACACGGTACCCGGCTGCTACTCGTAGCGCAGGGCTACCGCCGGCTGCAGGCCCGCCGCCCGCCGCGCCGGGTAAAGACCGAAGAAGATCCCTACCGCCAGGGCGAAGGCCAGGCCCAGCAGAACGGATGAGGGCTTGATCAGCGCCGAGGTGCCCGCGAACTGCCCCAGGCCGTAGGCGCCCGCTATCCCCAAGGCTATCCCGGCGGCGCCTCCCACCAGGGATAGCACCAGCGACTCCAGCAGAAACTGCAGGAGCACGTCCCGCCTCCGCGCTCCCACCGCCAGACGGATGCCGATCTCCCTCGTGCGCTCGGCCACGCCGATCAGCATCACGTTCATTATGCCTATACCCCCCACTACCAGGGAGATAGCGGCTATCCCGGCCAGGAACAGGGTGATCATGCCCATCGTCTGGTTAAGAGAGGAAAGCACGGTGGCCTGGTTCATGACGTTAAAGTCGTCTTCCTCGCCTTCCGCCAGCCGGTGAGACTGGCGCATCAGCGCCGTAACCTGGGCCTGCAGGGCGTCCATGACCTCCCGGCTGCGGGCGGCGATGTAAATGCTGCTCAGCCCGCCCCGACCGAGCCGCGCCTGAAAGGTGTTGAGGGGCACGAGAACCTGGCTGTCGGTGGAGCCGAACCCTTCCTGCCCCTTGGCCTCCATCACGCCGATCACGGTGAAGCTCATGCCCTCGATCTTGACCTTCTGCCCCACCGGGCTGGCCTCGCCGAAGAGGTCGCCGGCCACCTGGGCGCCCAGCACCGCCACATGCCGCCGGCCCTCGAGGTGGGTCTGGTCGAAGAAGCTGCCCTGGTCGGGGTAGCTGTTGCGTACGCTCATGTACTCCGGCGTGGTACCCACAATCCGGGCCATGGTGTTGGCGTTCTGGTACTTGACCTGCCCCATCCGCGAGGCTTCGGGCGCTATCCCCGCCACCAGGCCGGGGTCCAGCCGCTGGCTCAGCAACTCGAAGTCGTCCTGGGTAAGCTGGCCCTGCCCGCCCACCACCACGCTGCCGCTGGCCCGAATGTACCCGGGCATGACGGTTATCAGGTTGGCCCCCATTTCCGTGAACTGCTGCGTCACCCGGGCGGAAAGCCCTTCTCCCAGGCCCACCAGGGCGATAATGGCCGCCACCCCGATCACCACCCCCAGGGCGGTGAGCAGACTCCGTGTCCGATTCACGCTCAGGCTCTTCACGGCGGTCAGAAGGGCGTCCCAGAAGCTCATCGGCGTTCATCCCCCACTATCTTCCCGTCCCGCATCCTGAGGACCCGCCGGGCGTAGGCGGCGATGTCCGCCTCGTGCGTGACCAGGATAATGGTCTTGCCCTCGGCGTTGAGTTCGGAGAAGATCTCCATGATCCGGGCGCTGGTGGCGCTGTCCAGGTTCCCGGTGGGCTCGTCGGCCAGGATGAGCACCGGGTCGTTCACCAGGGCCCGGGCGATGCTCACCAGCTGCTGCTGGCCTCCGGAAAGCTCGGCCGGGCTGTGGTCGGCCCGGTGGGCCATACCCACCCGCTCCAGGACTTCCCGGGCGCGGCGGCGGCGCTCGCGCGCGCCGACTCCGGCGTAGACCAGGGGCAGCTCCACGTTCTCCACCGCGGTCAGGCGGGGAATGAGGTTGAAGGCCTGGAACACAAAGCCCACGTACCTCCCCCTCAGCCGCGCCAGCTCACCGTCGCCCAGCTCCGTGACCTCCACGCCGTTCAGGCGGTAGGTGCCGGCGTCGGCCCGATCCAGGCACCCCAGCACGTGCATCATGGTGGTCTTGCCGCAGCCCGAGGGCCCCATGATGGCCAGGAACTCCCCCGCCTCTACCTCAAAGGACACGCCGTCTACCGCCCGCACCTCGGTCTCCCCCATGCGGTAGGTGCGGACCAGCTCTCTCACCTCGATCTGGGTCATATCCGCGGCCACCCTCCCGTCACCGGGGCGGTGGTCCGCCCGGTCCCATAAGGAAGACGCCCTGCCGCCGCGAGGAGCCGGCTTGGGAGGTAGTCGTGGCGGCACCGGTGCCCGCCGACGTAGTGAGCACTACCGTGGCGCCTTCCTGGAGGCCCTGCGTCACCACCGCGTTAACCCCGTCGTCCGCTCCCAGCTTCACCCGGGCCGGGCGGGGCTGACCGTTCTCCATGACCATCACCACGGCCTCCTCGCCCCGGCGCTGCACCGCCGCCAGGGGCACCAGCAGCACGTTCTCCTCGCGGCTCACGATTATCTCCCCGTCGGCGGTCATGCCGGAGTGGATCTTGCCCTCGGAGTTGGGCACCTCTACCTCGATCTTAAAGATGGAAATATTGTTCTGCTGCTCGGCCTGCGGCGAAACCCGCAGCACGCTGCCCCTGAAGCTCTCGTCCGGGTAGGCCTCCAGAGACACCTCCACTTCCTGGCCCGCCTTTACCTTGGGCACGTCAGTCTCATCCACCTGCAGGGTGAGCAGCATGGTGCCGGTATCGGCCAGCACCAGCAGCTGGGCGTTCTTCTGCACCTCCTGGCCGGCCTCCACGGCCACACTCGTCACCACCCCGGCAAAGGGCGCCTTGATCACCGACTTCTCCAGGTCCGCCTGCAACTCCTTGAGGTCGGACTGCGCCTTCTGCACCGCCAGTTCGGCCTTCCTCACCGTAAGCCCGGCCTGGGCCTCGGCCACCTCCTGGTCCGCGGCCAGGGCTTCGAGGGTCCGCTTGGCGTCCGCGTAGGCCAACTCGGCTTTCTCGGCGGCCTCTTCGTCGGCCTCCAGCTCGGCGGCAGAAACTGCCTCGGCCGCATAAAGCGTCCGGGAGCGCTCCAGCTCCTTCTGCGCGGCGGCGAGGTTGAGTTCGGCCGTGCGCAGGGAAGACTCCGCCTGGGCCAGTTCCTCCCGGGCCTTCTGCTCCTGCGAGGCGGCGCTCAGCCTGGCCTCCTCCAGCTGCAGCCGGGCGGTCTCGAGAGCCTGCTCCGCCTCCTCCACCTGCTGCCGCAGGTCGGAGTCGTCCATCCAGGCCAGGGGATCGCCCTCGGCCACCACCGTGCCCGGCTCCACCACCTTCTTCACGATGCCCTCCCAGGGCGCCAGCATTTCCTGCTCCCTTCCCGGGCTGAAGGTGCCGCTGCCCGGCACGGTAACCGCCAGCGTTCCGCGGGTCACCGTGGCCGTGCGCACCTGCGCAGCGGCGGTCTTGGCCTCCCGGCCGTGGTAGTACCACCACACCCCGCCCACCAAGGCAGCCACCCCGACGGCGGCAATCAAGGCCCAGTGCCAGCGTCGCATTGTCTCGCCTCACTTCCGTTTTTCCGGACAGATTCCGGATGCTTCCTCCGGTCGGCAGAATTATACGGCGGGAATCTGAGAAGTACCTGAAAAAGCAAGAAGAGAACCTGGCGGTAAGACAAACTTTCTCACCCGTGGGACCGTCGCTTTAATGGAACCCGGGAACCCGCCCTTTAGAAGGTAGTGGTGTCGTATATACCAACTTAGTATTGAACAGCATTTAGGATTCGCTATATCTTCTATCGGGACAATTCCCTGAACCTCTAAACGGTCCTATCCTATTTTGCTGTTCTGTTACGATATACAAACAGAGTAATTGTATTTAAAATGACGGTAACGCTAAGAAGAACTGCTGAAACAAACGCCACAGCACCCCTTGTGTCCATAAGTGCAGACCAGTCCTCAATCTTTACCAGAAAATAGCCATAAATAATCTGAAGCCATAGCGAAATAGCACAAGCACTGATGCTTATAATGGAAAGAGTGGCCCAATTGCTATGGTCCATGCTTTTTATCTCGCATGAGATTAACAACAGGAAGTATCCAAGCAATTAAACCGAACACGAGGCTAGCAAAATTAAGCCAAGTACTCATAATATGCTCCTTATATGATAAGCAGAGTTATTTTTCTTATCCGGTCCGCTTCAAAGCCGCAGGCCGAAGGTGCGTGACCAGGACCACCCCGGGCTTTCGCCCTACAGGGTTTCCGCCAGCCTCCTGAGGTCCTCGGCCAGCCCGGAAAGGGCCTGGGAGCCGGCGGCCATTTCCTGCGTTGAAGCTGAAAGCTCCTGTCCCAAAGCCGCAACTTCGTTGACCTTCTGGCTTGCCGCCTGCACTGCCTGGCGAACCTCTTTCAGCACCTGCCGGATGTCCTCCACCGCCGCCGCGCTGTCGTTGGCCAGCTTGCGAATTGACTCCGCCACCACCGAAAACCCCCGCCCGTACTGACCCGCATGGGCGGCTTCGATGGCGGCGTTGAGACCCAGGAGGTTGGAGGTGGAGGCTACGGAGTTGATGAACTCCAGGACCTTGCCCGTCCGCTCAATGAGACCGCCGATGCCGGAGAAGAGTTCGACCAGGTCGGCCTGGTGGCGCGCCAGGGCCTGGGAGGCGGCAGCCACCTGCTGGGTGGACGCCGCGCTTTCCTGGGCCAGCCCCGAAAGGCGGTTCGCCATGTCCATGACTTTCGTCTGGGTTTCCACACTCACCCCCAGGGAAATGGCTCCGACTACCGTTCCGGCCTCATCCTTCACCGGCACGGCCACCGCCCGAATCTCCACCCCGTACGCTTCCTTCGGAACCCTGACCATTACCCTTTCCCCGGACTGTATGGCCCGGTAAAGGGACCCCTGTTTGGAGATCGCCTTGCCCACGACCTCCCGGTCGTCCTCGCGCATCCTCAACCTCTGGCCGCTCAAATGGTACAGAAACTTTTCCCGATCGCAGACTCCAATCATGCACTCCTGGACCTGAAGCTCCTGAATGTACGGTACCGCCCGTATGAGACAGTCCAACACGGTATGTTCCTGCGTCGATGCTTCCGAAACGGCCGCTCGTTCCTCGTAAGCCGTCACCGCCATCCCCCCTGTCGTGTATAGTGCTGGTCGCACATCCTGCGGGCCGCTCACATTGCCGCCTGCGGTCACATCGAGGCGGCTGCGGTCTCAACGGGCGCCTCTTCCTGTACCGCAGCCCTGGAATCCTTCGCCACCGGCACAGGAACATCCTGCCGGCCCGGCCGCCCGCCTGGCCGGACGACCTGCCGATCCAAAAAGGTCCGGGGTCGATACCCACCCCACTTTTTTCCGTGGTCCGCCCTTCAGTTCTGGCCGCGCCGGCCGATGTAGGCAGATAGAGAACCAGAAACGGGGGTGCCTTTCGCGTGGCCACCATGACCATCAGCGGCCTGGCTTCGGGCCTGGACACCGAGGAAATCATCAGCCAGCTCATGGAGATAGAGCGCGCGCCGGTAACCCGGCTGGAAACGCGCAAGACGGAGCTGGAAGCCCAGAAGAGCGCGTGGACGGAAATCCGCACCGCTCTGCTAAGCCTTTCCGGCAGCCTCCTGACCCTTAGGCTTTCATCCACCTTCAACGCCCGCACCGTAACCTCTTCCGACCAGACCGTGGTTTACGGCACTGCCACCGCAAGCGCCGCCGAAGGCACCTACAAAATTACGGTGACGCAGCTCGCCCAGGCCCACAAGATAGCTTCGAACCACCAAATCGAACAGATCAGCATAGAGGGCACCCTATCGATCACCGTAGACGGAAACGACCGGGACATCGCCCTCGAAGTCGGTGACACCCTGGCCGAGATCCGGGACAAGATCAACACCGGGGCGGGGGACATCGTCACCGCTACCATAATAGATAGCCGGCTGGTTCTTACCAGCAAGACCACAGGGGAACAAGGGGATATAACCCTCGGGGGTTCCGAAGGCATCCTGGAGGCACTGGGCCTTGAGGCACCACTTACCCTTGCCAACGCCCAGAACGCGCTCTTTACCGTGGACGGGCTACAGATAGTGCGCTCGAGCAACACAGTGACCGACCTGATCGAGGGGGTTACCCTCAACCTGGTCGGGCTGACGGAGGGCTCCGAAGAGGTAACGCTGGAGGTAGCCCGCGACACCGATACCCCGGTAGAGGCTGTCCAGGATTTCGTGGAGAAGTATAACTCTGCCATGCAGCTCATCGCCGAAACCCTGGGCAAGAACAGCGCCGGCGAGAAAGGGGACCTTTTCGGCGACCCTACCCTGGCGCGGATCCAGCAGCAGTTGAGAAGGCTGGTGTTCGACCCGGTGAGCCTCAGCGCGACAGAGTATACCACCGCGGCCAGCATTGGTCTCAGCACCGGCAGTGTGTCCACCGCCCTCACCTTCGACCGCAGCGGTCAGCTCACCCTGGACACCGACAAGCTTACCCAAGCCCTGGAGGAAGACCCCGACGGTGTCTACGACCTGTTCGCCTCCTCTGAGGCCGAGGGAATCGCCGTGCGGCTGGACGAGTACCTCGATACCCTCACCAAGGCCAGCCTGGGGACATCGGGCAGCCCCGGCGACGGCATAATCAGCGTGAAGGAGAAGTGGCTGGAAAACAGCATCGAGGACATCGAGGAGCAGATCGAGCGCTGGGAGCTGCGCCTGGAGCTCAAAGAGGAGCAGCTGCGGGCGCAGTTCACGGCCATGGAATCCGTGCTGGCCACGCTCCAGAGCCAGGCCACCTGGCTTGCCCTGCAGGTCGCCTCGCTTTCCGGCCTGAGCCTCACGTCCGGCTCCGGCCAGAGCTAAGCCTCGGAATCGAGTTTTGTCGCGGCGCCGGCGTTAAGCGGCTCATCGCTTCTCGTGAGACCTCTCTTGCCACAATTCACTGCGCCCGGCACCTGCGGGCTAACACGGCCCCAAGTCGTAGCCGCCACGTGTGCCTGCCAGACAAGGACTAGGCAGGCCCAGTCCCGACCCCCGAGAGATCATGGCACCAAATCGGCATACTTCTCGAAGAGGCGGTCGATCAAGTTCTCCGTAGTGCAAGGGCGGCTGAAGCGGTCTCACGTGGCAGTGGGGGATGGGGATTACCTGGAGGCAAACGTCCGCACGCCAATGAACGAACCCCGCCAGGCGGCACCGAAATCCTGAAGACGGGGCTCTAGCCACGCCTAGCTAATCGTAAGCGTGGTTTCTCGGCCTTATAGCGATAATCTCTACTTCCCTGGCAGGAAAGTTGTAACGGAAGAAGACTCGCCAGTTACCTGCGCGCAACCTATATTCGCCTGGTCTAGTTTTGACCTTTCCTATGTCAGCAACCGGCGGAAAAGCCTCTAGCTTCTTGATAGCTTCCTTGAGCCGTCTTTGGTCCTGCGGATCCAGCACCCTAAGCTGTCTTAGCGCTTTTGCCGAGAAGACGACGCTAAATGCCGAGCCCTTGCCAGACATCGTCCGCCTTTACCTTTCGGCCCGCTTCAAGATCTGCAATACCCTCTTCGATATCCGCCTCGTCCTCGGGACTAACCCTGACTTCGGGCCAGGCCATCGAATTAAGAACCACCCATAGAGCTTGCACCTGTTCGTCGCTCAGCCGATCGATAAGGGCCTTAACGTGCTCCCTGGCGATCACAGCAATCACCCCGGAGACTATTGTACCCTAAAGGCTGCCCGTGGTCCAGCGCCTGTACCTTGGGCCGGGCGTCTTCGTTTGCCCTTTGCCCCGCTTGGTCCAAGCGACGGTCCAGGAGCTGGCCCAAGCCCAAAAACGCACCGAGCGGCGGATGGAGGAACTGGCCCAGGCGCAAAAGCGCACCGAGGCGGCGCTGCAGAAGCTCGCCGAGGAGCACCTGGAAACGCGGCGCCAGCTCGGCGGCCTGGATGACCGTGGGCTACACCCTGGAGAGGGCGAAAATTTCCCGCAGTTCCCGGTCGGAGAGTTCGGTAAGCCACCGCTCGCCGGCCGAAACCGCCAGCTCGGCCAGCTCTCTCTTGGCCGAGAGCATCTCGTCGATCTTCTCCTCGAAGGTGCCCAGGGTGATTAGCCGGTAGACCATCACCGTGCGCGTCTGCCCGATGCGGTAGGCGCGGTCGGTAGCCTGATCCTCCACCGCCGGGTTCCACCACAGGTCGTAATGCAGCACGTTGGTGGCGGCGGTAAGATTTAGCCCCGTCCCGCCGGCCTTAAGCGATACCACCATTACCGGACAGTCTGCACTCTCCTGGAACCGCTCCACCAGCGCCGTGCGCGCGGCCGGAGAAAGCCCGCCGTGAAAGAACAGGATCTCCTCCTCCAGCTCCCGGGAAAGGAGCCGCACCAACAGTTCTCCCATTTCCCGGAACTGGGTGAAAACCAGAGCCTTCTCTCCCGAGCGCACTACGCCGTTGATGAGTTCCACCGCCCTTTCCGCCTTGCCGGAGAGTTCTTTGGCGGGCTCGCCCTTACGGGTGAAGTGCACCGGATGGTTGCAGACCTGACGCAGAGCGGTGAGCAGCTTAAAGATCAACCCCCGCCGGGTTATACCCGCGCTGGCCTCGATTTGGCGCAGGGTTTCGTCCACCACCTCTTGGTAAAGCGCCGCCTGTTCGGGAGCGAGGTGGCAGTACTCATTGTTGATAACCTTGTCCGGCAGGTCCTTGATGACCGCCCGGTCCGTCTTGAGCCGCCGCAGGATAAAGGGCGCGGTGGCCTGCCGCAGCTTCTCAATCCGGTCCCGGTCGCGGTACTTCTCGATAGGCACGATGAACCGGCGCCCGAACTCGGCCAGGCTCCCCAGGTATCCGGGGTTAAGAAAATCGAACAGGCTCCAAAGTTCACTCAGCCGGTTCTCCACCGGGGTGCCGCTAAGGGCCACCCGGGCCCGAGCCGGAAGCGACTTCACCGCCCGCGTCTGCTCGCTCTCCGGGTTCTTAAGGTTCTGGGCTTCGTCCACCACCAAAAGAGACCACTCCCGACCGCAGAACCGATCTAAGTCCCGGCGCAATATCCCGTAGGTGGTGATGAGCACGTCCACCTGTGAGACGGGAAGCTCCCGGACCGCACCGTGGTACACGGCCACCGCCAAGGAAGGAGCAAAGCGGCGGCACTCCTTCTCCCAGTTTCCCAGCAAAGTGGTAGGGCAAACGATCAGGGCCGGGGGAGAGAGCCGGCCCTCCTCCTTCCATTTGAGGATCAGGGCGATGGCCTGCACGGTTTTGCCCAGGCCCATGTCGTCCGCCAGGCAGCAACCAAACCCGCGGGTCAGGTTGGTATATAGCCACTGATAGCCCCGTTCTTGGTAGGGCCGCAGCTCGGCTGCCAGCCCTTTGGAAAGAGCGGGACGTTGGCTTCGGGATAGCTCGGCTGCCAGCTCCTCCAGCGCCTGGGGCGGACGAAAAGGCACTTCCCCCAGCTCGCCGGTGAGGCAGGCGCGCAGCACCTCCAAGGAGGAGGGCCGGGGCACGGGGCGCTCCAACTTCTGCAGCAGGCGCCCGACGTCCTCCGGGCGCAAGAGAAGGTAGCCGTCTTTGATACGCACTAGGCCCGAGGCCGAACGGGCTAAACGCAGGAACTCCTCCCGGGTTAGGGTGGTATCGCCCACCGCCACTTCCCAGGAGAAGCTCAGCACCCGGTCCAGGTTCAAGAAGGATACCCCGGATTCCTTCACCGTGGCCCTCAGGATCACTCGAGCCTGAGCCAGCCGGCCCAGCTCTTTGGGAACCACCACCCTTACCCCCAAAAGGTTCAGGACGTCGTGGCCCCGTTCCAGAAACTCCGCCAGGCGTTCGACACTAAGGGTCAGGTGCGTCTTACCCCGCCCGTTTAGCGCCTCCAGGAGTTCGGGCAGGTGCTCGGCAGCCAGGGCGATCTGCCTGGCCACCTCGGAGCGCACCTCCTCTGCGGGCCGGGCAAACACGGACCGGTTCCGGCCGAACAATTTGGCCAAAGGCACCGGCGAGGCCAGGGGGTCCCGACGGCTTTCCACCTCTACCCGCAGCTCCAGCTCGCCACAAGTGTCTTCCCCGGCGGGAAGCTCGATCCGGAGCACCGGCCGCACCTCGCTGCTTTGCATGGTGAGCCGGGCCAGCCAGTCGGCCACCGCTTTGGCCGTGCGCTGCTCTTGGAAGCGGGAAGGCCGGTAAAGCTCCCCCCGGAAGAAGGCGGCCGTCACCGGGCCGGCGGCCGGGATCCCGGAGTAGCGCGCCACCAGCCGGGTGAGGAAAAGGGAAAGCACTTCCAGCGCGACCTCGACTTCGGTCAGCACCGTACGGTCCTTGGCCCGGAACACCAGGCCCGGGGGCGCGGCTTCCGCCAGCCGCCTCACTACTTCGGTTACCCGCTCCGACGTTACCAGGGGCCGGTAGCGCAGGCGAAACTCCCCTTTGGGTCCGGTCACCACCTCCGGACGGTAGGCGCCCGCGCGGGCCAAAGCCTGGGCGGTAGCCGCGGCGAGATTCAGGAACCGGACGGAAGGGGAACTTCTCTCCAGGGTGGGATCAAGGGCCAGGAAGAGGAAGAAGTCCAACCCCACCTCCACCGGTATGATCTCCCCGGTGCGGGGCTTCAACTCCAGGGCCCCCTCTGCCGGCCGGGGCAGTTCCTTTCGCACCGTCCGGCCGGTGCGGTAGCCCGGAAACCGGCCGTAGGGGGAAACAAAGAAGCGCGCCTCGGCGGGAACGTCCAGGGACTTGGCCGGGTACAGCAGCCAGAAGTCCACCCCGGCCAGACGGGGCCGTTCCTCGACAGGCAAGAGTTCATTTGCGGTGCGGGAAACGTTCTGGTAGGCCTGCACCAGCAGCTTCTTGAAGTCCCCTGTCGGATAGAAAAGGGGGTTTTCGGGCAGGAGAGCAAAAAGGGCCCGGCTGGCGTCCTCCTCCAAAGTTAGGTCGAGCTCCACGGAGAAGGGTGCCTCCCAACCCGAAGGGGTCACCTCCTCCAGAGGCCGGAAGGGGTCAGATCGAACGGTGGGAGCGGGGGATAACCCGGCCGCCGCCAGCAGTCCCGGCGGGTCGAGCCCTCGTAGGGTAAAAAGAACAAACGGATCTTTGTCGATCTCGTTGGCCAAGACGTAGTATACCGCCGCCAGGTGCTTGCAGGGGTTAGCCCAGTCCGGGCAGGAGCAGGTGGCGTCGAATTCCTCCCAGGAGGAAGGGAGCGGGGAAAGGCCCCGGTCGGCCAGCAGGTTCAGCAGGGCTTCCGGGAGCCTGCCCAGGGAGAGTTCGGCCGCCAAGCCGGGGTGCCCCGCAACAACGGCCTTAATGCCCTGCTTCTGCCGCTTAGTAAACTTCCGCAGGGCTATACTTACCCGGTAAGGAGACGGCCGCGACCCCTTTACCTTGGCCTGCACCTTTCCCTCTACGATCTCGATGTGCCGAACCAAGCCTTCACGGGCGTACCTTCTGCCCCGGGGAAGCCGGTTGGTGTAGTAGTCGATACGTTCCAGGGCCTCCACCCAGGCCCTACCCCAACGGGTCTTGCCGAAGAGCCTCCGAACCGCCATACCCTCGCCTACCCGAAGCTTAGTGTGATGTCGGACCGCTCCTCACCGCCGCAGGCGCCGGTATCGTTCACTGCGGGGTTAATGCTGCCTCACCTGCTCACCCGCCTGCTCATCTCCCCCAGCCCAACGTAGCAAATCCCTTACCACTATCCCTGACGGTTCGCCCCTGAGCCAGGCTACCACCGCCCAGGTATCAAGCACTACCAGGTCAGACCCCACGGCCCAAATCCTTCTCCCGCTCCCGGCGCCGGGATTCCCTGAGGTCGCCCCAGAGGTCCAGGTCCAGGTCGGCGTACTTTCCGAAAAGGCGGTCAATCAGGTTCTCCCTGACCGGTCTTAGAACCACGGCGTCGCCTTCGGAAGTGACTACGAACTTATCTCCCGGCCGCAGCCCTAGCGCTTCGCGTAAGGCTTTAGGGATTACCACTTGTCCCTTAACCGAAAGGGAGGTTACTTCCACGCTACCCCGCCTCCTTCTTACCTTAAAGTAGCCTTAGGGAGTGCCGTGGCCGCTAGGTCCAAGTCCAAAGGTGCCAGGGCGACCTAGGGGGTAACTCCACGAAGCTAGTGTAGCCCACGCCAAAACTCCTCTTCGGTTACGCGTAGCTGGCGCGACAGGATCCGTTTCCACAGTTGACGGGGAATCTCCTTATGAAGGGCCATGCTCACCCGGGTACGCAATACCGTACCGTCCGCCAGCACCTTCTCATCATAGTAGTAGTGATCGGTCTGGCGGATTAAAACCCAGCCGTTCTTCTCACAGTAAGCCTTTAGCTCTCTGAACCTTGGAGGCACGGCATTTCCAGTAGCGCTCTGACCTCGTCCTCACTACGGCACAAGGCGATGCGCAGCACGTAAGGCAGGTGGGCTCGCCGATTGGGCGCGTTCAGGAACAGCGGAGCCCGCTCCAGATAGTCCTGGGCATACGTCCTAAGCTCCTTCACCAGCTCCTTCACTGCTTCATCCCGGGACCCGGCATTGACCACTAGCTCCAATTGATCTAAGGCCAAAGTAACCGAGCCATCGTCCTCCCTCAATAGCTCCACCCTAAGGGGAAATCGCTCCAGGACCGACCTTAACAGATCCTTACGCAGGAGCAACACTTCCTCGTCCCTCCCCCGCCGAACCACCGCGGGCCGGAGGGCGTTATAGATGCTATCGTACAGGGCGCTAAACTGACGCCGCGCCTCGGAGAACTGCACTTCCGGAAGCATGATCGAATCACCCGCACGTATTATACCCCGATTAGTCAAAGTGCACAAGAAGCACAGGTGGCTCTACTTTCACCTTGCGGCGAACGCCACAGCCTCCCTTTCCTCTTGCCTCTTCGGCCTAGGAGCAGTACAATTCGAACTGAAAGGCGGGTGAGCGGTGGTGCCGGCGCTGGCGGAGGTTACCAAGAAACTGAGGGAAGTGTTCCCGGAAAAGCAGGCGCAGGTGCTGGTGGAATTAGTGGAACTGGCCAACCAGCTGGTGAAGGCCAGCGACTTCGTTGAGCTGAAACAGGTGGTCAAGGAACTGGCCGAAGCGCAGAAGCGCACGGAAAAGCGGGTGGAGGAACTGGCCGAAGCCCAGAAGCAGAGCGAGGTCAGGCTGACCCGGCTGGAAGCGACGGTCCAGGAGCTGGCAGAGGCTCAAAAGCGCACCGAGCGGCGGATGGAGGAGCTGGCACAGGCACAGGCGGAACTGGCACAGGCACAGCAACGCACCGAGGCGGCGCTGCAGAAGCTCGCCGAGGAGCACCTGGAAACGCGGCGCCAGCTCGGCGGCCTGGCCATGACCGTGGGCTACACCCTGGAAAACGAGGCCTACAAGGCCCTGCCCGCCCTGCTGAAGCGGGACTACGGCCTGGCCGTTCAGGGGAGGCTCAAGCGCTCCTACGTGCCGCTGGCCGACGGCGAGTACCTCGAGGTAAACGTCCTGGGTGACGGCGTCCTCCAGGGCCGGCCGGTGAAGATCGTCGGCGAAAGCAAGGCCCAGCTCTCCCAGAACGACGTGGACCGGTTCATCAGGAGAAAGCTGAGGCTGCTCCGGGAAGTATTCCCCGACCTCTTCCCGGTGCTCATCACCCACATGGTCACCGCTCCCCAGGTGGAGGAGTACGCCCGGTCCAAGGGGATCGCCCTCTACTACTCCTACGACTTCTAATCCGTGAGGACCTCCAGAAACCGGCGCTACCCTCATTTGCCCTCTCTGTACGCCCGGGTTTCGGCGGCCACGTCCTCTTCGGTGATGCCGGCCGCCGCTGCCCGCGACCGCAGTTCGGCCAGGGCCAGCTTAATGGAGAGCCTTTTGCTTTCTTCCTTGGCCTGTTTGAGCGAGCGGTACTCACCATAGTCAATCAGCACGGCCTTCGGCTCGCTGTTGACGGTTATGATCACCGCCGACTTGTCGGCGGCCACAGAGTTCACCAGTTGGGTCAGTTTCGGGCGCGCCTCGTTGATGCCCGTGATGCGTTCCATGTTTAGGTTCCTCCTTACCTCCGTGCATGCCTTAAGCTAAGGATAAACGACTTGCTCTAAGGCGTCAACAGGCTAACAAGCGCGCCAGCGCAGGCACGGCCGGAAGGTTCGACGCGCAAGAAACAAGAAACGCAGGCAACCCCGGCCCGGCCGGGTGGCGAAACTGGCGCTGCCTTTATTTGCCTGCGCTACTGCGAGACCGTTACCGCCTTGGTCTTGGCGTCCCAGGTCACCTTGGCGCCCAGGCTGGCGCTCACAAAGCGCAGGGGCAGCATCACCCGGTTACCGTCAAGGTACGGCGCAACCTTTCTGTTGTCGGGGTCGATGAGGGTGATCTGCCAGGTCTTGCCGCCGTCGCGGCTCACGTCCGCCGACGACCTGCCCACGTAAAGCCTCACCACCACGTCTCCGCAGGTTACCGTGGCCTGCCCGGAACTTGCCACCCATTGCAGGGTCCAGCCCAGGGCCTCGCCCACGTGGCGAACGGGCAGAAAGACCCGCCCCTCGCGTACCACCGGCGCGCAGTCGATCGTCTGGTAGGTACCGTTCACCCACCGGCCGGCGGTGCCCACCACCAGGCGCACGCTCTTGCCGGAGGTAGCGCTTCCACCTGAGGTGCCGCT
>JANLFO010000016.1 GCA_024653205.1 Clostridia bacterium
AGCGCTGAAGGCATCTAAGCGCGAAGCCCACCCCAAGATGAGGTTTCCCGCCGGGAAAACCGGGTAAGACCCCTGGGAGAAGACCAGGTAGATAGGCCGGGAGTGCAAGGGGGGCAACCTCTTGAGCGGACCGGTACTAATGGGTCGAGGGCTTGCGACGTGCGCTTGTGCAGTTTTGAGGGAACCGGCTTTCTGGTGGTCATAGCGGAGGGGAAACACCCGTTCCCATTCCGAACACGGAAGTTAAGCCCTCCAGCGCCGATGGTACTGGGGATCTAGCCCCCGGGAGAGCAGGTCGCCGCCAGAAAGCTAAGCCTCAAACCCCGGTGTATTACCGGGGCTTAACTTTTTAATGCGGTCGCCGGCGCCTTCGCGTGCAGAAAAAGCCCACCAGGAGCAAGGCCAGGACGATGATCATCACCAGCTGATAATAGTCGGCCCAGGTGGCTACTTTCGCCCAGGCCGTTCCCAGGGCGGCGCCCAGGGTAACCAGGAGGAGGTTCCACAGCACCGTACCTGCCGCGGTGTAGATCACGAAGACGGGCATTCTCATTCGGGATAGCCCGGCGGGAATGGAGATAAGGCTCCGTACTATGGGGAACATGCGCCCGAAAAAGACGGCCCCGGAACCATAGCGTGAGAACCATTCCTCGGCCTTAAGAATATCCGTTTGCTTTACCCGGAGATAGGGCCCGTAACGCCCGACAAAGCGGTAAAGGCGCTCGCGACCCCAAACGGAACCGAGGCCGTAGAGTGCCAGGGCACCGAGTACCGAACCCAGGGTGGCGGAGGCCACGGCTCCCTGCAGGCTGAAGGTGCCTTCGGTAGTTAAGAAACCGGCGAAGGAAAGAACCACTTCGGAGGGAATAGGGGGAAACACATTTTCCAGGAACATGGCAAAGATTATGCCCGGATAACCGAGCTGCTGGATTACCCGAAGCGCCCATTCGATCAAAATCCCGCAGAGCCCTCCTTCTCAGTTCCTGATTGACGCCGTGCCGGGCCCGTTTCCGGGCACGGTCGTCCCGATGGTCCGGTACCTTATCTTGCCTCTCCTCCATCTCTTTCGCCTTTTTAAGGAGCATACCTGCTGATACGGGCCGTTATCCCTTACCCTTCCTCTCCGCAAGGCGAAGTGAGCCACGGGGAGTGGCTGTGTTATAATTAATGCAAGAGGTAACTGGTAGACCTGCGCGGAGGGGGTACCAGGTGGCGTCGGTCCTAATAGTGGTGGATATGCTGCGCGATTTCGTAGAGCCCGGAGGCGCCCTGTACATCGGGGCGGCGGCGGAGAAGGTCAAGCCGCAGGTGAAGGCGGCACTGAAGGCAGCCCGCGACCAGGGTAGACCGGTGATCTACCTTTGCGACCGGCACCGGCCGAACGACTCCGAGTTTGTCATGTTTTCTCCGCACTGTCTGGAAGGGACCCCGGGGGCGGAGGTGGTACCGGAGCTGGCCCCATCTGCCGGAGAGATAATAATCCCCAAGCGGCGCTACAGCGGTTTCTTCGGCACCGACCTGGACGCTACCCTGCGGGAGAAGGGCGTGGGCGAGCTGTGGCTGTGCGGAGTGTGTACCAACATCTGCGTGCTCTACACGGCCGCCGATGCCCGCATGCGCGGTTACCGGGTAGTAATCCTGCGGGAGGCGGTGGCCTCCTTTTCCGAGGCAGCCCATCGTTTTGCGCTGGAAGAAATGGAGAGGACCTTGGGCTGCGAGGTCCGCTAGAGGGGCAGGAGAAGAAAGCGATTGGGGCGAATACTCGGCGGTGGGGGGAGCAAATGCGGATTGCGGTAATCGACGGGCAGGGCGGGGGTATAGGCCGACACCTCACCGAGCGGATCCGTAAGGAGCTGGGGGAAGAGGTGGAAATCCTGGCCCTGGGCACCAATTCTCTGGCCACCTCCGCCATGTTAAAGGCCGGCGCCAACGAAGGCGCCACCGGAGAAAACGCGGTAGTACAAAACGCCTGCCGGGTAGATGTAATCGTAGGCTCGCTGGCCGTGGTTCTGGCCAATTCGATGCTGGGCGAACTCACGCCGGCCATGGCCGCGGCGGTAGCCTCCAGCCCGGCGCGCAAACTGCTCCTGCCTCTTAACCGTGCCGGGGTGGAGGTGGTAGGGGCGGTGGCGGAGCCCCTGCCCCACCAGGTGGAGCGACTGGTGCAGAGGCTGAAGGCTATACAGCTGGAGAAGGAGGGTTAGTCGGATGTGTGAGGCCAATGCTTACTTGCTTCGGGGCGGCAAAGAAGAATTGTTGCTGGAGAGTGTGGACCGGGTTATTCCGCAGGAAGAGGGCATCCTGCTGGAGGATATTTTCGGTCGGCGGAAGCTGATCAAGGCGCGGATCAAGGAAATGGCTCTGGTGGACCACAAGATCTTCTTGGAGCCCCTGGAGGACTAGTCAGGATCCGCAGGAAAGCGGGTGGTGTAGAGTGTCCGGTCATTCCAAGTGGGCCAACATAAAGCACCGCAAAGCCCGGGTAGACGCCCAAAAGGGCAAATTGTTTACCAGGCTGGGCCGGGAGTTGATCGTTGCCGCCCGCCTCGGCGGAGGTGACCCCGAGGCCAATCCCCGCCTCAAGCTGGCCATTCAGCGGGCCCGAGAGGCCAATATGCCCATGGAAAACATCCAGCGGGCCATACAGAAGGGTACGGGAGAGATCGCCGGCGAAACCTACGAGGAAGTGGTTTACGAGGGTTACGGGCCCGGCGGTGTGGCCATAATGCTCAGCCTGGCCACCGACAACCGCAACCGCACGGCTTCGGAGATCCGCCACCTTTTCTCCAGGTACGGGGGCAACCTGGGCGAATCCGGCTGCGTGGCCTGGATGTTCGAGAGCCGGGGACTTATCACCGTGGAACTGGAAGATGTTTCCCAGACGGCGGACGACATCATGCTCTGGGCCATTGAGGCCGGCGCAGAGGACGTTAACCTGCGCGAGGAGGACAACTTCATCGAAATCGTCACCGAGCCGGGCCAGCTGGAGCAGGTCAGGAAGGCGCTGGAGGGCAGAAGGGTTGCCGTGGCTTCGGCGGAAGTAACCATGTTGCCCAAGACCACGGTGAGCATCTCCGATCCGGAACTGGCGCGTCGAGTGTTGCGCCTGGTGGACGTTTTGGAAGACCACGATGACGTGCAGGCGGTCTACGCCAACTTCGATATCCCGGCCAGCCTGATGCGGGAGTTGGAAGAGGGAGCGGCCGCCAGTTGAGGGCGGGGTGAAAGCCGGGTGCTGGTGATGGGCGTGGATCCGGGGCTGGCCCGGACCGGGTACGGGCTGATCCGGCGGGTCGGGCGGGACCTGGTGCCCGTGGCGTGGGGATGTATCGAAACACCGGCGGGAGAACCGCTACCCGGCCGGCTGCTCATGCTGCACCGGCAGCTAGGCGAATTGTTCGGCCGTCATCACCCCGACTGCCTGGCCCTGGAGCAGATATTTTTCAACCGCAACGCGCGCACGGCCATAGAAGTCGGCCAGGCGCGGGGCGTGGTGCTCCTGGCTGCCGCCGAGGCGGCCGTACCGGTGGAGGAGTACAATCCCCTTACGGTGAAACAGGCGGTCACCGGTTACGGCGGGGCGGAGAAGCAGCAGGTTCAGAAAATGGTCCACATGTTGCTGGAGCTGCCGGTCCGGCCCGAGCCGGACGACGTTGCCGACGCCCTGGCGGTGGCCATCTGCTGTCTGGAGAGGTGGTACCTGGAAAGGAGGACGGTAGCGCCGCCGTGATTGCCTTCCTGCGGGGAACCCTGGTGAGCGCCGGACCGGCGGTGGTCCTGGAGGTCGGCGGCATAGGTTTCCTGGTGCAAGTTCCGGCCAGAACCGCGGAAATGCTTCCGCCCCCGGGCTCGCCGGTAATGCTGTATACCTGGCTGCAGGTGCGGGAGGACGGTGTGAACCTGTACGGGTTCTCCGAGGCTGAGGAGCGCGATCTTTTCGTCCGTCTGGTGGGTGTAAACGGCCTGGGGCCCAAAGGCGCACTGGGCCTTCTCTCTGTCTACGGAGGGAAGCGGCTGGTGGAAATCATAGGCCGGGGAGATACTGCCGCCCTGACCCGGGTTCCCGGCATAGGGCCTAAGCTGGCCCAGCGCGTAGTACTGGAGCTGAAGGATCGCCTGACGCGCAGGTGCCCGGCGGCCCAGACAGTTCCGTCGGGGGAAGCCGACGAAGTGCTGAACGCCCTGACCGTCCTTGGCTACGTGGCTGCGGAAGTTGAGCCCCTGGTGAGGGAGGCCCGAAGGACCCTGGGCGAGGAAAGTGCGGTCGAGGAGTTGCTGGCCTATTGTCTGAAACGTCTTGATCCCAGTCGGGCGCCGTAGGCGCGGAGCCGGGGCGAGGAGGGCGAAGGGGGCAAGAGCAGTGCAGAGGTGGCTGAGCGGCCGGGCCGCAGGAGAAGAGGAGCAGCAGTTCGAGCTGACGTTGAGACCTCGCACCCTGGCAGAGTACGTAGGTCAGGAGGAGGTCAAGGAGAGCCTCGGTATTTTCATCCAGGCGGCCCGGAGCCGCCGTGAGCCCCTTGACCACGTCCTGCTCTACGGCCCGCCGGGCCTGGGCAAGACTACGCTGGCCATGGTGATCGCCAACGAACTGGGCGTGCAGATCCGCATCAGTTCCGGACCGGCCATCGAGCGGCCGGGAGACCTGGCGGCCATCCTCACCAATCTTCAGCCGGGCGACGTGCTCTTCCTGGACGAAATCCACCGGCTGAGCCGGGTTGTGGAGGAGATCCTGTATCCGGCCATGGAAGACTATGCCCTGGACATCGTCTTGGGCAAGGGGCCGGGTGCCCGCTCGCTGCGGTTGAAGCTCGCCCCCTTTACCCTGATCGGGGCCACCACGCGGGCCGGGCTGGTGAGCTCGCCCCTGCGCAACCGTTTCGGCGTCACCCTGCGCCTCAACTTCTACCGGCAGGAGGAGTTGGCAGAGATCGTGCGGCGTTCTGCCCAAGTGCTGGGTATCGAGATCGACGCCGAAGGGGCAGAGGAAATTGCCCGCCGCTCCCGGGGGACGCCGCGAGTGGCCAACCGGCTCCTGAGGCGGGTGCGGGATTACGCCCAGGTGAGAGGCGACGGCCGCATCGATGCGCGGGTGGCCCGGGCGGCGCTGGAGCTGCTGCAGGTGGACGAGCAGGGCCTGGACGCGGCCGACCGGCAGATGCTGCTTACCCTGATCGACAAGTTCGCCGGCGGTCCGGTAGGGCTGGAAACCCTGGCGGCAAGCCTCAACGAGGAACCGGAGACGGTCGAAGACGTCTTGGAGCCTTACCTCATGCAGATCGGGTACCTCAAGCGGACGCCTCGCGGGCGGGTAGCCACGCCTCTGGCCTTCGCCCACCTGGGTCGCCCGGTCTTGGTCCAGGAGGTAATCGAGCTGGCCGACGATTAGCCGTCGGTCGCCGGGTGCCGTCCCGAGTCATCACCGGTTTGCCGGCAGCCCGGGTTTCTCCGAGTAACTGGTGGGTGCCGGGTACCGGACTCGGTGCGTCGCTGCCGCGCCAAGCCCCGCGTGAGAATGGGGCGACGAGTGAAGACGGCGAGGTGAGTTCGGTGGGAGAGTGGAGCTGGCTGGGACGAAGTCTGGTGATCATGGGGGCCCTGTTGATACTGGTGGGAGTGGTGCTGTGGGTGGGCCCCCGGCTGGGGCCTCTGGGGCGCCTGCCGGGAGACATCGTCTATCAGCGGGGCACTTTCACCTTTTACTTCCCCCTGGTAACCTGTCTATTGCTCAGCGTGGTGCTTACTTTCTTGCTCAACCTGCTGCTGCGGCGTTGAAGCTCCGGCTAGCGGTGAATCTGTGGGGGAGGGTGCCATGGGGAGGATCAAGCCGGTACTGGTCTTATTGTTTTTTTCCTGCTTTTTCCTGGTCACCGTTCCGGCCTGGGCCGGGGAAACCCTGCGCGTGGGTTTGGGAGTCGCACCCGCCCAAAGGGAGGTCGGGATTTACCGGGGCAGCTTCGAGGTGGTGGATATTGCCACCGGAGCCGTCCTGGTGGTGGCCGCGGCCGGTACCACCTGGACGGTGGGCACCGACCCCGTCGGGTTAGGCCTGAGTACCGGCGCCGGGCGGCAGCTGGGGCCGGTCGCCGGACCCTTGCTTTTCCGTCCCGTTGCTTCGGCTTCGGAAGCACCGCTTTTTTCCCTGAACGGTTGCCGGTACCGGGGTGCCCTGCGTCTGGAGAGAACGGCGGCCGGTATTCTGGCGGTAAATCTGGTGGATCTGGAGGAGTACCTGTACGGCGTTGTAGGCGAGGAAATGACCTACGGTGCTCCGTTGGAGGCCCTGAAGGCCCAGGCGGTGGCTTCGCGGAGCTACGCCCTGTTCCGCAAGGCCACCCAGGCGGCCCGGGCCTACGACGTGGGCACGGACCAACTCACCCAAAGGTACGTGGGCTACGAGGCAGAGGTCAAGTCCGGCTTTGCGCGGGTGAAGGCCGCGGTGGACGCCACCCGGGGGGAGGTCATGTACTACCGGGGCCAATTGGTACAGGCGTACTTCCACGCCAACGCCGGAGGTCATACCGAAGACAGCGAAAACGTGTGGCAAGGAGCCTTTCCCTACTTGCGCGGGGTGCCTTCGCCGTGGGATAGCTACGCCCTGGAGCGGGCACCGGACCCCTCCAGTTGGCCGGCGTACACCTACCAGTGGCAGAAGGTGCTCACCCGGGAGGAGCTTGCCGCCCGGCTGGCAGGCTGGAATGCCGCCCGGACGGATCGGCCCCAGGAGCAGATTCCGGTGGGGGAAGTGACGGAGATCCGGCTTTCTCGCCTGGGCAGCAACGGCGAACCCACTAAATCCGGGCGCGTTACTCAAGTACTCATAAGAGGTCGGGAAGGCGAGCGGGAAGTGCGGGGAGAAACGGCCCGCAGCCTGTTCGATCTGCGCAGTACCCTTTTTGACCTGCGGCCGGACTCCCGGGTATGTCTCTTGGCCGCCGGGGGCGCCGCCGAACGCCAGGAGGCAGAGGGCCTGCGGGCAGCCCATGCTCTGGGGACAAGCCCCGTCAACCCCGGAAGCAGCACCTACTGGGTAATGGGCGCAGGTGGAACCAGCCGGGAACTGCCCAAGATCTTCACCCGCCTGGAATTCACCGGACGGGGGCACGGACACGGGGTGGGCATGAGTCAGTGGGGAGCCCAGGGTATGGCGGCCGAGGGGCATGATTACCGGGATATACTGGAATACTACTTTAACCAAAACCGGAAGGACGGCAGCCTGGTCGTCGGCCCCTATCGCCCCCTTGGAGGGTAGAACCTTTCGCAGGTCGCAAGTGCGGAGGCAGCCACGGCGTTGGAAACCACTCTCTTTGATTACGCCCTACCGCCCGAACTCATCGCCCAGGAGCCGGTCGAACCCCGCGATGCCTCGCGCCTGCTGGTCCTGCACCGTTCCTCCGGCCGGATCGAGCACCGGCGCTTTCGCGAGCTTCCGGAGTACCTGCGCTCCGGGGACGTGCTGGTGGTAAACGAGACCAAGGTCATCCCCGCACGCCTGGTCGGCCGGCGGGAAGCCGGCGGCAGGGTAGAACTCCTGCTGCTCAGGCGCCGACGGGCGGGGTGCTGGGAGGTGCTGGCCAGACCGGCCCGCCGGGTCCGGAGCGGGGAGCGGTTGATCTTCGGCGAGGACCTGGAGGCACGGGTCGTAGAGGAGGGCGCGGAAGGCCGCCGGGTGGTGGAGTTCCCGGGAGGGGAGCAGGCGGAGGCGGTCTTGAAGCGTCTGGGCCAGACCCCACTGCCCCCTTACATTCGCCGTTCCTCTCCGCTGGAACGCTACCAAACGGTTTACGCCCGGGAAGAAGGTTCTGTAGCCGCTCCTACCGCCGGACTGCACTTCACGCCCGAGCTGTTGGAGGCGCTTCGTCGGCTGGGGGTAGAGGTGGTGCCGGTAGTGCTCCATGTGGGCCCGGCCACCTTCCGGCCGGTACGCACGGAAAAGGTGGAAGAGCACCGGCTGGAGCCGGAGTACTACCGGGTGTCGCCGGAGGCCGCGGCGAGGATCGAGCGGGCTTCCCGGCAGGGAGGACGGGTGGTGGCGGTAGGTACCACCGTGGTGCGGGCACTGGAGACGGTGGCGGCGCGCCACGGCCGCGTGGTCGCGGGCGAGGGCTGGGCGGACCTCTTTATCTATCCCGGACACTGCTTTCGCCGGGTTGACGCCCTGATCACCAACTTCCACCTCCCTCGGTCCAGCCTGCTCATGTTGGTCTGCGCTTTCGCCGGCCGGGAGCGGGTGCTGGCGGCCTACCGGTTGGCCGTAGAGCACCGATACCGCTTCTATTCCTTCGGCGATGCCATGCTCATATTGTGAAGAATATGGCTCATGAACGCGCCGGTACGTTTTGAAATACTTGCTACCTGCAGCGAGACCCGCGCCCGTCTGGGAAGGCTTCATACCCCGCACGGCGTGGTCGATACCCCGGCTTTCATGCCGGTGGGGACGCAGGCCACGGTCAAGGCCATGACCCCGGCGGAGCTGGAGGCCCTGGGGGCGCGGCTGCTCTTGAGCAACACCTATCACCTTTACCTGCGGCCGGGGCCCGAAGTGGTGGCCGACGCCGGGGGGCTGCACCGTTTCATGGGTTGGTCCCGGGCCCTGCTGACCGACAGTGGGGGCTTCCAGGTCTTCAGCCTGTCGGGCCTGCGCCGGGTAACCGACGAAGGCGTGGTCTTCCGCTCCCACCTCGACGGCTCCAGCCACTTCTTCACCCCGGAAAAAGCGGTGGAAGTCCAGATGCTTCTGGGGGCGGACATAGCCATGGCCTTCGACCAGTGCGTTCCCTATCCGGTGGAGCACGCCGAGGCCCAGGAGGCAGTTGAACGGACCACCGCCTGGGCGGCCCGCTGTCTGCGGGCGCATCGCCGCCGGGATCAGGCCTTGTTCGGCATCGTCCAGGGGGCCACCTACCCGGATCTCAGGCGCCGGAGCGCCGAGGAAATCGTGGGCCTGGATTTTCCCGGGTACGCCGTCGGCGGCCTGAGCGTGGGCGAGCCTAAACCCCTCATGTACGAGATCCTGGATCTTACCGTACCCCTGTTGCCGGCGGATCGACCGCGCTATCTCATGGGTGTAGGGAGCCCGGATTGCCTGGTGGAAGGCGTCGCCTTGGGCGTGGACCTCTTCGACTGTGTACTGCCCACCCGCATGGCCCGCAACGGTTCGGTGCTGACCCGGACGGGCAAGCTGGTGCTGCGAAACGCAGCCTATGCCCGCGACTATCGGCCTCTGGAAGAAGGGTGCGGCTGCTACGCCTGCCGGCATTTTTCCCGCGCCTACATCCGCCACCTCCTGAAGGCGGGGGAGATCCTGGGGGTCAGGCTGACCACCATTCACAACCTTTACTTTACGCTTACCCTCATGGAGCGGGCCCGGCGGGCAATCGCCGAGGGAACCTTTTCCCGATTCCTGAAGGAGTTTCGGCAAATGCATGCCCCGGAAGAGGGTTTGAAGGGATAGTGGCGAAAGCAAACTAGGTAGTAAGCAACTGGAAAGGTGGTGCAGGCTAGTTCATGAACAGTAGTTGGAACGTGGCCGTCCTCTATCTGGTGATCTTCTTTGTGATCATGTACCTGTTCATAATCCGGCCCCAGCAAGCGCAGCAGAAAAAACGGCAGGAGATGCTTTCCCGTCTTAAGGTCAACGACCACATCGTCACCGTGGGCGGCCTCCACGGGCGGATTACCAGGATCAAGGAGGACAGCCTTCTGGTACGCATCGCCGACAAGGTTGAGGTGGAGGTAGACAAGTCGGCGGTGGCGTATGTTCCCACCCGCGAGGAGTGAACGGATCTACGCAAACCGTAGTACGGCTGGAAGACGTTAAGCGGGATCCCGAGGTGGCAGTCTATATCGCCCGGAGCAACGAGTACCTGGGGGCCATAGGCTATACCGAGCACGGGCAGCGCCACGTTAACCTGGTGGCGCAGGTGGCGTACAACATCCTCACCCACCTCGGACATCCCAGGCGTACTGCCGAACTGGCGGCCATTGCCGGCTACCTCCACGACATCGGCAACGTGGTCGGCCGCCACAACCACGGCCAGGCCGGGGCCCTCATTGCCTACCAGATCCTCGGCCGGCTGGGCATGCCTCCGGAAGAAGTGGCCCAGGTGGTCGGCGCCGTCGGCAACCACGAAGAGGAGTACGGTCAGGCGGTCAACCCGGTAGCGGCCGCTCTCATCCTGGCCGACAAGTCGGACGTACACCGTTCCCGGGTTCGCAACCGGGATCCGGCAACCTTTGATCTGCACGACCGCGTGAATTATGCGGTGGAGCGTTCCTTCCTCCGGGTAGACGCCGAACGCAAGCGATTGACCATGGAGCTGACCATCGACACGGACATCAGTCCGGTCATGGACTACTTTGAGATCTTTCTCACCCGAATGCTCATGTGCCGCCGGGCGGCAGCCTTCCTGGGCTGTGCCTTCGGCATGGAGATAAATGGGGCCAGGTTCCTTTGACAGTACGGTTGACCGAGATTATAATGGTGCCAAAGTGCCGACCGGAGGAGCGATAGAACGTGGGTCAGCGCAGTTTTATCATTTTTTTGTTCTCGGCGGTAGCCATAGTAGTCGCGGGAGTATTGCTGCTCAGGCCTCTATTGGGAATGGTTACCTACGGCCTAGACCTCCAGGGTGGGGTGCACGTGGTGGCCCAGGCCCAGGGCAGGGAAGGTAAAGCGGTAACCGATGAGGACATGCGGCAGTTACAGTCGGTAATGCGTCAAAGGGTGGACGAACTGGGGGTCAGTGAGCCGGTTATCCAGCGGCAGGGAGCCGACCGGCTGATAATCGAGCTGGCGGGCGTGAAGGACCCGGACGATGCCGTGCGGCTTATCGGCAAGACCGCCATGCTACAGTTTAAGACGTACGACGGAAAGGTAGTGGTGACCGGTAGCGAGTTGAAAGATGCCCGGCCCAACCGGGATCCGGCCACCAACGAGCCGGTCGTGGAACTCGAGTTCAACTCCGAAGGGGCCCGGAAGTTCGGTGAGGTTACCAAACAACTGGTGGAACAGTATGGCGAAACCGACCCGCGGCGCTGCATTGCGGTATATCTGGACGAGGAGCTTCTGACCAATCCGGTGGTCAGAACCGCCATTACGGAAGGCAAGGCGGTAATAGAGGGCGGGTTTGCCACCTTCGACGAGGCTGCCGAACTGGCCGCCCTGCTGCGGGGCGGTGCCCTGCCGGTGAACGTGGAGATACTGGAGAAGCGGCTGGTAGGGCCCACGCTGGGGGAGGACTCCCTGGCCCGCAGCCGGGTAGCGGTAACGGTAGCGGTGATAGCCGTGCTGATTTTCATGATCCTGGTGTACCGCCTGCCGGGAGTGGTGGCCGACCTCTCCCTGGTGGTGTACGCGCTCTTGCTTCTGGCGGCTCTGGTCGGCATCGGCGCCGTACTCACCCTTCCCGGGATCGCCGGGGTACTGCTGTCCATGGGTATGGCGGTGGACGCCAACATCATTATCTACGAGCGCATCAAGGACGAGTTGCGGGCGGGCAAGACCCTGCGGGCGGCGGTGGAGGCCGGCTTCCGTCGGGCCTTTTGGACTATCTTTGACGCCAATTTAACCACCATCCTGGCCGCGGTGGTGCTTTACTATCTCGGCACGGGTTCTATTAGGGGTTTCGCCGTAACCCTTATTCTGGGTATTGCTGCCAGTTTCTTCACGGCGGTAGTGCTCACCCGGTGGCTGCTGCGGCAGCTGGTGCGGGTGGAGTTCCTACGCAGGCCGGGCTTCTACGGAGTAGCGGCGCGCACGCCGGCGGTTGGAGGGGGTAAGGCGTGAAGTTCCAGCTTGACTTCATGAAGTATCGTCGCGTGTATTACGCGGTCTCCCTGGCTTTGATCATAGTCGGTCTTATTTCAATGGCGGTGCGTGACTTTACTCAGGGTAGCGCCCTCAATCTGGGTATTGATTTCACCGGCGGAAACTTACTTCAGGTAGAGTTTAAACAGCCGGTGTCCATAGAGCAGGTTCGGCAGGTATTAGGAGAGACCAGCCTCCGTTCCTGCCGGGTACAGCAGGCAGAAGCCAATCAGTTCTTGCTGCGTACTCCGGAGCTGAGTGAGGCAGAGGGAGAAGCCTTGGTTAACACGCTACGACAGAAGCTGGGTGATCTCGAGGTACTGCGGAACGAGAAGGTGGGGGCAGTAATCGGGCGTGAACTCACTCTAAATGCTCTTTGGGCGCTGGTAATCGGCTGGGCACTCATGCTGGCCTACATTTCTGTCCGCTTCCAGTTCTACTTCGGCGTGGCCGCCCTGCTGGCCTTGGTTCACGACGTGCTGATAACCCTGGGTTTCTTCTCGCTCTTTCAGATCGAGGTAGACAGCGCCTTCGTGGCCGCGATCCTCACCCTGATCGGTTATTCCATCAACGATACCATCGTGATTTTCGACCGTATCCGGGAGAGTCTGCGGATAATGCGCAAGTCACCCCTCTCCGAAGTCATCAACTTCAGCATCAACGTGAGCCTGGTACGGACCATAACCACTGCGGCCACGGTAATAATCGTGCTGCTTTGCCTTCTGTTGCTCGGAGGACAGACCACCAAGACTTTCGCCCTGGCCTTGTTGGTGGGCACCATCACCGGGACTTATTCTTCGGATTGCATCGCCAGCCCCCTTTATTACGAGTTTCAGCAACGGTGGGGGCAGGGCCGGTCCGCGGCCCGTCCCGCCTATCGGTAGGGGGAACCGCGCGAGGTGCTGCTCAGGGCCTTTCTGGTATTCTGGTTCTGGATCGCACCTCTCCTGGCCCTGGCCGCCGGGTGGCCGGGACTGGCCGCCGTGATCACCGTTGACCTGGTGCTCGGGTGGCAGGGAGACATGGGGGCCGGAGAACTGCTGGTCATGGCCGGTACCGGCGCCGGCGCCACTGCCGCCTCCTGGGCCTTGGGGCGGAGGTATCCCTTGCGAGAACTGCTCGCCGCGGTCGGCATGGGCTTGGCCTTGGGCCTGGTTACCCGGCCCATTGTGGGCCTGCTGGGAGGCGGGGTACTGCCCTACCTGGAACTTTCGCGGCACCCGCGCCGCGTGCTGTTGCTTGCCTTCTCGGCCCCCCTGGTGCGGGTGCTGGCCGCCCTGGCTTTCGGGCTTTGGCTTTTGCTCGCCCTCTGGCAGGTTTGAGGTCTCATGCTTTGGATTCCCCCGGAAGTAAGATCGGCGGCGGGGATTCTCCGCGTCGCCGGCCGCCAGGCGTACCTGGTCGGCGGAGCCCTGCGGGACGGGCTGCTGGGTCTTTCTCCCAAGGACTGGGATCTGGCCACGGACGCCCCACCAAGCGAGGTTAGCGCGCTTTTTGCCGGGCGGGGCTACCGGGTGGTGCCCACCGGCTGGCGCTTCGGGACCGTGACCGTGGTGGTGGGGCAATTCTCTCTGGAGGTTACCACCTTTCGGGCCGAAGGGCGGTACAGCGACTACCGCCGGCCGGACTACGTGCGTTTCGGCTCCGATATCATACAGGACCTGGCCCGGCGCGACTTTACGGTCAATGCCCTGGCTCTGGACCTGGCTGCCGGACGCGTGGTGGACCCTTTCGGCGGCCGGAAGGACCTCCGGGCGGGGTTGATACGTACGGTGGGACGGCCGTCCGAGCGCTTCCGGGAAGACCCCCTGCGTATGCTCCGGGGCTTCCGGTTGGCGGCAGAACGCGGGCTGGTCCTGGAGGGAGCCACGCGGCTCTCGGCCGCCGTCCACGCCGAGCTGTTGCTCCGGGTGGCGCGCGAGCGGATTAGAGAGGAATTGGCGCGACTGCTGACCGGGCACTGGGCGGCGGCGGCCCTGGAGGACCTGGCCGCCACCGGCCTGCTTTTTGTATTGATCCCGGAACTATGGGAAAGCTGGGCCTTTCCTCAGCCTCACCGGGCGCACACGCGGAGCGTGTTGGACCACCTGCTGGAGACCGTTCGCTATACTCCGCCCCTTGCCCCCCTGCGCCTGGCCGCCCTGTTGCACGACGTGGCCAAGCCTCGCTGCTTTGCTTTGGGCCCCGACGGTTCGGCGCACTTCTTCGGGCACGATCGCCTGGGTGCCAGGCTGGCCTCAGAGATCTTGCAGCGCCTGCGCTGGGATCGCCGCACCTGCGAAACGGTCGCAGTACTGATACGTCACCACATGTTTCCTTTGGCCATGGGCGATAGGGGTATTCGGCGCCTGGTACTGAGGGTGGGTTCGGACAGGATGGAGGAGCTTTTGGCCTTGCGCCAGGCGGACGTTCTGGCTACCGGCGCCCAAGCCGCGCTGCAGGCCGAGGCGGCACTTGCTTCCTTTCGAACCCGCCTGAAGGGCATTATGGAGAGAGGAGAAGTCCTCGGTATCGGGGATCTGGCCGTAGACGGGCACGACGTAATGCGCATTGCCGGCCTGTCTCCGGGCCCGGAAGTGGGCCGGATTCTGCGTGCCCTCCACCAGGAGGTCGTGGCCGATCCCAGCCGCAACTCGCGTGCCTACCTGGAACCCCGCATTGCCGACCTTGCCGGAAGGAATTCCTTGCCTCCGGGCGAATATCCCAGCAGGGACTAGCAGGAGGTGAGGGTTGCCCGTCGGGGCAACGAACGGGACATGCAGTATTACCTGGTGGTAGTGCTGGCTTTCGCCCTTCTGGTGGCGGTTTTCGCCGTGCAGAACGCCGGCCCCGTAGCCGTACGTTTCCTGGGCTGGTATTCTCCCAGCCTTTCCCTGGCATTGCTCATCCTGGGCTCGTTTATCCTGGGAGCCCTGCTCACCCTGGTCCTGGGCCTGATAAGGCAGGCCTCGTTACGGCGTCAACTGCGCTACTACCAAAACCAGAACCGGCAACTGACCGAGGAGATCAACCGTATTCGTCAGGCGGCACTGGAGGATACCCAACCTCTGGGCGGTCGCGGCACTTCTCCGGAATAGGCCTTGCACCTGCGCGGCCCGGACCTGCGTGCTTGGCCTCGGCAGCCCGGCTCCCGGGGCTCAGGTTTTCCGTGTGTTCGTTTTCGCCGGACGGCCGGGACGTGCAGGCCAAGGCGAGGTAGCCGGGTCAAGACCGAAGCCGCCGGGCCCGGCGCTGATTCGGGCGGGGAACGGGGGGAAGAGGGTAGTTGGACCGCCAAGAGTGGCAGTTGATGCCGGCATGTCCCGAATTACGGGAAGAGCTGGCCCGTTGCCTGGGTATTTCCCCCCTGCTGGCCCAGCTTCTTATCAATCGGGGGCAAAGAGATCCGGAGGCGGCCCGCGTGTTTCTGGAGGGAAGCCTGGGTGACCTGAGCGATTCCCGGGAACTTCCGGGCATGCACCGGGCGGTAGCCGCAATGGCGCGGGCGATAGCCTCCGGTTGCCGGGTATTGGTCTACGGGGATTACGACGTAGACGGCGTTACCGCCACCGCCCTGCTACTCTCCTTTCTGCGGGAATTAGGCATCAGTGCCGGGTATTACCTGCCCGACCGCCTGAGCGAGGGTTACGGTTTGCATAAGGAGGCACTGGCCCGGGCCAAGGCCGAAGGTTACGAGTTGATAGTGACCGTGGACTGCGGCCTGGCAGGCTGGGAAGAGGTGGCCTGGGCCAGGGACAACGGCCTGAAGATGATCGTCACCGATCACCACCGGCTCCCTCCGGTACTTCCCCCGGCCGAGGCGGTGGTGTATCCGGGGGAGGGGCAGAGCCTGTCCGGGGTGGGCGTAGCCTTTCACCTGGCGAGGGCGTTGGCGCGCGAATTCGGTTGCCGTGGCCTTGAGGAGCAGTACCTGGATTTGGTGGCCCTGGGTACCGTGGCCGACGCCGTCCCCCTGATCGGGGATAACCGCATCTTTACGCGCCTGGGATTACCCAGGCTGGAAGAAACGGTGCGGCCGGGGCTCCGGGCCCTGTCCGCGGCAAGCGGGGTGGCCGGACGCCGGCTTGATCCCCGGGCGCTGAGTTTCACGCTGGTGCCCCGGCTCAACGCCCCGGGGCGCATGGGCAGGGCCGATCTGGCGCTGCGGCTGCTGCTGGCCACGGGTGCCCTGGAGGCCGAAGAATTGGTGCAGGCTCTGGAGCGCCTAAACCAGGAGCGTCAGGGCCTGGAGTTGCGGGTCCTGGTCGAGGCTCGAGAGCAGGCCAAGGAGCAACTCGCCCGTGGGCAGGGGGTCCTCATCCTGGCCTCCGAGGATTGGCATCCCGGGGTGCTGGGGATCGTGGCCGCCCGCCTGGCGGAGGAATGCCGGCGACCCGCCGTATTACTGGCGGTGGAAGGGGAGGAGGCTCGGGGATCGGGTCGCAGTCTACCGGGCCTCCCTCTATTTGATTTGCTGGCGTCTTGCCGCGATCTCTTTACGCGCTACGGCGGACACGATCGGGCCGTGGGGGTATCCCTCCCGGTTGCCCACCTGGAAGAGTTGCGCAGAAGGTTGGCGGGCATAAAGGTAGCCCCGGGAGGGCCGGCCGAGAAACCGGCGCTCCTGGTGGAGGCGGTGGTGGGACTGCGGGAGGTAGATGGCGATCTGGCGGAGGAACTCGCGCGGCTAGAGCCCTTCGGCGAAGGCAATCCCCGGCCGCTTCTTGTGGTTCACGGAGTGACCGTACCCAAGGCCAGGGCGGTGGGCCGCGAGGGTGAGCACCTGCGTCTGGTCGTGGAGCAGGAAGGGGAACGCCGTCCGGCCATCGGTTTCGGCATGGGCGGAGCGGTAGGCGAGGTATTGGGACGGTGCGTAGATCTGGCCTTTACCCCTATAGTGGATACCTACAACGGTGAACCCGAGGTAGTGCTGCAGCTGGTCGCCTGGCGGCGGGCAGCAACCAGGCTCGGCGGCACCACGGAGCCGCGGCCGTCTGGTTTGGAGCCGGAGGAGTTCTTCACCTTCTGGTCCGAGTTCGCCCGCCGGTTGCGGGCAGAGGGTGGCGGGCACGTGGTTGCGGTGACGGCGCCGGTTCTGGCCGCCTATCTGGTGCGGTGGCTCCGGGAGATCGGGGTGGAGGCGGTACCGGCTCCGGCCTACCTGCGTCGAGCGGAAGTAGAGAGGCTGCTGCACCGGCTTGAAGGGAAGGCGGGTTGGGTTTTGGTGGCCTCGGCGGGATTGCTGTGCCAGCACGCCGGTCTCCTGGGTTCGGCGTCCGAATCTACTTTGATTTTGCGGGTGGGCCGCGGGGAGAACGACGGTGGACGGACGGCGGCGTGGTCGGGCTCGGCGGTAGTCCGGGTGGTCGGATCCCCGGATTGGCCGGGTATTCCGGCCTACCGGTTGCCTGACGGCGACTTCCGGTCCTTGCTTTCCCCGGAGCGACCCTTGCTGATTTACGTTCGGGGATGGGAACGGGCGGAGGCGCTGGCCGCGCGCCTGAGCCGGGAGTGGGGCGATGCGGGGGAAATAGGGATCTACCACCAGCGCCTGCCGGAGGCGGCCAAACGTCGGGCCCGGGAAGCCTGGCAGGAGGGCCGGTGGCAAGTTCTGGTGGGCACTCCGGCGGCGGCGGTGATCGGAGGCCTGCGGCCGGGAAAGGCGGTACTCTTCCTCTACCCTCCTTTTTCCCGGGTGGAGTTCGGACTGTGCGCCCTGGGCGCCGCAGGCGCCTACCTGGGCTGGCCGCGGAAAGAAGAAGCGGTTAATCAACGCTTCCTGAGTTCGCTGTGGCCTCCGGCCGGGATGTGGAAAACTCTGGGCGGGCAGGGAGGGCCCCCGGACCTGCGGTCCTGGCCCCCTTCGCTGCTCCGGGTAGCCGCCGCCGTGGTCGAGGAACTCCAGGGACAGAGGGCGGTACTGACCGACTCCTGGCGCTACGCAGAGGCCAGGGCGGCCTGGAAATCCTGGCGAGAGTTCCTGAATTTCGCGCGCCGCTTGCCGTTGGCGCGCTCTGGAATATAATTTAATCTAGAAGGGCTTCGGCGGCGGTGAAACCCATGCGGATCGAAGAGCTGATCAAGAAGATACGTGCCTATCATCCCGAGGCGGACACGGAGCTGCTGCGCCATGCCCACTCTTTTGCCGCCCGGGCCCACAACGGTCAGAAGCGACGGTCCGGAGAAGAGTTCATCGTCCACCCGTTGGCGGTGGCCGGTATTCTGGCCGAGCTCCAGCTCGACGTGGTGACCATCGCCGCCGGGATACTTCACGACGTGGTGGAGGATACGCCGGTGACCCTCGAGGCGGTACGGGAAGAGTTCGGAACCGAGATCGCCTCCCTGGTAGACGGTGTTACCAAACTCACGCGCCTGGAATACCGGAGCAAGGAAGAGCAGCAGGCGGAGAACCTGCGGAAGATGTTCCTGGCCATGGCCAAGGACATCCGGGTAATCCTGATCAAGCTGGCGGACCGCCTGCACAACCTGCGTACCCTGGGGTATCAGCCTCCGGAGAAACAGCGGGAGGTCGCGCAAGAGACGGTGGAAATCTTTGCTCCCCTGGCGCACCGCCTGGGGATTTTTCGCCTCAAGTGGGAGATGGAGGACCTCTCGCTACGCTACCTGCACCCCGAGATCTACTACGATCTGGTGGAACAGATAGCGGTCAAGCGGCAGGAAAGGGACGCCTACCTTAAGGACCTCATAGCTACCCTGAAAGAAAGGCTTGAGGCCAGCAGTATTAAGGCCGACATCAGCGGCCGGCCCAAGCATTTTTACAGCATCTACAGCAAGATGCGCAAGAAGAACTGCAGCCTGAACGAGATCTACGACCTGATTGCCGTCCGGGTACTGGTGGAAACGGTTCGGGACTGCTACGCCGTGCTGGGAGTGGTCCACAGCCTGTGGAAGCCCATACCCGGCCGTTTCAAGGACTATATCGCCATGCCCAAACCGAACATGTACCAGTCTCTGCATACCACCGTACTGGGGCCCGACGGCCGGCCGTTCGAGATCCAAATCCGGACCTGGGATATGCACCGCACGGCGGAATACGGCATCGCCGCCCACTGGCGCTACAAGGAAGGCCGCAGCACTACGGACCGGGAGTTTGAGGAGAAGCTGTCCTGGCTGCGTGAGCTTCTAGAGTGGCAGCGGGAAATGCGTGACCCGCGGGAGTTCATGGAGACCCTCAAGATAGACCTTTTCGCCGACCGGGTCTACGTCTTCACTCCCAAGGGGGATGTGGTGGAGCTGCCGGCCGGGTCGGTGCCGATAGATTTTGCCTATCACGTGCACACTGCGGTGGGACACCAGTGCGTGGGCGCCAAGGTCAACGGCCGGATCGTACCCCTGGACTATCAGCTTCAGACCGGCGACATCGTGGAGATCCTTACCGCCAAGGGCGGCAAGCCCAGCCGGGACTGGCTGGCCATAGTCAAGACCTCCCAGGCCCGCAATCGCATCCGGCAGTGGTTCAAGAAGGAAGAGCGAGAGCAGAACAGCCTCCGGGGCCGGGAGCTTTTGGAGAAGGAAGCCCGCAAGCAGAACCTGCCGCTGGAAGTGCTCAAGGCGGACAATCTGGAGAAGGTTCTGGGCCGCTTCAATTTCCTCAGCGTGGAGGACCTCTACGCGGCGGTGGGGGACGGAGCGGTGAGCTCCGTCCAGGTTTTGGGCCGGCTCAAGGACGAACTCGATCTCCCCGCCGAGACGGAGCCCGTACCGCTCATCGTTCCTCTTCCCCGGCGGCGCCGTTCCACCTCGGGAGTGAGGGTGCCCAACGTGGGCAGCGTGGAGGTCCGTCTGGCCCATTGCTGTCATCCGCTTCCGGGGGATGCCATCCGCGGGTACGTGACCCGCGGGCGGGGGGTTTCCGTACACCGGGCCGACTGCCCCAATCTCCAGTACCACCAGGGCTCGGAGCCGGAGCGCATAATCGACGTAACCTGGGAGGACAATGCCGAGTCCGTCTACGAGGTGCAGATCGCCGCTCTGGCTGTGGACAGGCCGCGGCTCACCGCGGACATCATGACCGCCATTGCCGATACCAAGACCATAGTCAATGCGGTGCACGCCCGGGCCACGAAGAACAACCTGGCCACGGTGGACCTCAAGATAGAAATCTCCAATCTGGACCAGCTTCAGTCCATCATGGATAAGGTGCGGCGCATTCGGGATGTACTGGAGGTAAGGCGGGTCACCCCTACTTCTTAAGACGAGGTGATCCTGTGCGGGCGGTAGTTCAGCGGGTGAACAGCGCCCGGGTGCTGGTGGACGGAGCCGAAGTGGGGAGTATCGGGCCGGGCCTGGTAGTCTTGCTGGGAGTGGGGCAGGAGGACAAGGCCGAAGACGCGCGGTATTTGGCCGAGAAGGTGGCCCACCTCCGGATATTTCCCGACGCCGAAGGCAAGATGAATCGATCTCTTATTGAAATAGGCGGGGAAGCCCTGGTCGTTTCCCAGTTTACCCTCTACGGTGACTGCCGCAAGGGACGGCGGCCTAATTTTACCTCGGCTGCTCCTCCTGAGAAGGCTTATCCCCTCTACGAACTTATGGTAGAATATCTGCGTGGCTTCGGCCTGAAGGTGGCCACAGGCCGTTTTGCCGCCGACATGCTGGTGGAGATCCACAACCAGGGGCCGGTGACCCTCCTGCTGGACAGTCGCCGGCTTTTCTAGGACGGGATGGAGAGCCTATATGGAACCGCTGACCACCCGGCCGCGCGGCACCGAAGACGTCCTGGGTCCGGTGGCCCAAGCGTGGCAGTACCTCGAGCAAACCGCCCGCCGGTTGGCGGGCCGCTACGGATACGAAGAGATCCGCACCCCGGTCTTCGAACACACGGAGCTGTTCGTACGCAGCGCGGGCGATACCAGCGACATCGTGAGCAAGGAAATGTATACCTTTAACGATCGGGGCGGCCGCAGCCTTACCCTGCGTCCGGAGGGTACCGCGCCGGTGGTAAGGGCCTTCTTAGAGAACCGGCTTTACGCCGGTTCTCTTCCGGTGAAGCTCTACTACCTGGGGCCCATGTTCCGGTACGGTCGGCCCCAGGCGGGCAGGCTGCGGCAGTTTCACCAATTCGGGGTGGAGTTCCTGGGTTCCGGGGAGCCGGCGGCGGACGCCGAGGTCATCGCCCTCTCCCTGGAGTTCTGCCGGGAGCTGGGGTTAGAGGGGGTAGAACTGCACCTCAATTCCGTTGGCTGTCCCCGGTGCCGGCCGCCCTATCGGGAGGCCCTTCTGGCTTACTTGGGCCCCCGGCAGGAGGAATTGTGCGGGGACTGCCTTGATCGTTACGTTCGTAATCCCCTCCGGGTGTTTGACTGCAAGCAGCCCGGCTGCCGGGAGGTACTGCGGGAAGCCCCCCTGATTACTTCCTACCTCTGTGCGGACTGTGCCCGGCATTGGGCAACGGTGAAGACCTACCTCGAGCGCCTGGGTTTCGCGTACCGGGAAGATGCCTACCTGGTGCGCGGGCTGGATTACTATACGCGTACTGCCTTTGAGCTTACCGCCGCGGGAATAGGGGCCCAGAACTCCATCGGCGGCGGGGGCCGCTACGACGGACTGGTAGAAGCCTGCGGAGGGCCTGCGGTTCCGGCAGTGGGGTTCGCCCTGGGCATGGAGCGGGTACTGCTGGCACTGGAGGCCCAGGGCCGGAAACCCGGTGAAGGGATGGAATTCAGGGTCTTCGTAGCCGTGACCGAAGGAGTGGACCGGGCCGAGGCGGCGGAAGTAGTATTGAGACTCCGCCGGGCGGGGTACACCACCGAGCAGGACTATCTCGAGCGCAGCCTCAAGGCCCAGATGAAGCACGCCGCCCGCTGGCGCGCCGCCGTGACCCTTATCCTGGGCCCGGAAGAGTTGCGTGAGGGCAAGGTCACCCTCAGGGTCATGGACGGTGGCCTTCAGGAAAAAGTAGCCCTGGTCGACCTGGAAACGGCGCTGGAGCAATTCCGGAGTACACCTTGAGGAGGTAGTATGGTTCCCGTGCCTCTGACATTGTTGGGTTTGGACGAACATTGGCGACGCACCTGCTACTGCGGCGAGCTGCGGTCGGAGCACGCGGGTACAACGGTCACGGTCATGGGTTGGGTAAACCGCACCCGGGACCACGGCGGTCTCATTTTTGTCGACTTGCGCGATCGGACGGGCGTGTTGCAGGTGGTGTTCAGTCCGGATCAGAATCCGGAGACCTTCCGGACGGCGGAGCGGCTGCGGCCGGAGTACGTGCTAGCCGTGCGGGGAAGAGTGCGGATGCGGCCTCCGGGAACGGCCAACCCCAATCTGGCCACCGGCGAGGTGGAGCTGGAAGCCGAGGAACTGGCCCTGCTCAATCCCTCGCGCACTCCGCCCCTGCCCGTCAACGAGCCTCAGGAAGTGGACGAGATCGTGCGGTTGCGTTATCGCTACCTGGACCTGCGCCGTCCCGACCGCCTGGCCAATCTTCGGCTGCGCTACCAGGCGACCCGTTCCATACGTACCTTCCTGGATCGCCGGGGCTTTTGGGAAATAGAAACGCCGGTGCTTACCAAGAGCACCCCCGAAGGGGCACGGGACTTCCTGGTGCCCAGCCGGCTTCATCCCGGCGCGTTCTACGCCCTGCCCCAGTCTCCCCAGCTCTTCAAGCAGCTCTTGATGGTGGCGGGTATCGACCGCTACTTCCAGATCGCCCGGTGCTTTCGCGACGAGGACCTGCGCGCCGATCGCCAGCCGGAGTTCACCCAGCTGGATCTGGAAATGTCCTTTGTGAGCCGTGAAGAGATTCTGGAGCTGGTGGAAGAGTTGGTGGCGGCGGTGTCGGAGGAGGTCGCGGGCATCCGTTTGCCGCGGCCGTTTCCCCGCCTTACCTTTCAGGAGGCCATGGAGCGCTACGGGTCCGACCGGCCGGACCTGCGGTTCGGGTTGGAGCTGAAGGATGTATCACCGGTACTCGGGACCTGCGAGTTCCGGGTATTTCGCGAGGTGCTGGCCGGGGGCGGGAAGGTGATCGGTCTGCGGGTGCCCGGAAAGGCCGGCCTCAGCCGCCGCGAACTGGACGAACTCGCCGGTCAGGCGCAGGCCTTCGGTGCCCGGGGGCTGGTATGGCTGGCCCTAACCGGCGAAGGCGTGCGTTCCCCGGCGGCCAAGTTCTTGAAGCCCGAAGAACTCGACGGACTTTTCACCGTCCTGGAAGCCGGTTCCGGCGACCTTGTGCTCCTGGTGGCCGGCCCCAAGGAAGAGGCCTGCAAGGTCATGGGGCTCCTCCGGGTCCATTTGGGCCAGTGGCTGAACCTGGTGGAACCCGACCGCTGGGCTCCGGTGTGGGTAACCGATTTTCCCCTCCTGGAATTCAACGCCGAGGAGCAGCGCTGGGAGGCGGTGCACCACCCGTTTACCGCGCCTCGGCCGGAAGACCTTGAACTATTGGACACCGACCCCGGCAGGGTGCGGGCCTTGTCCTTCGACCTGGTGCTCAACGGTTTGGAACTGGGCGGGGGTAGCATCCGCAACCACCGGCGCGACGTACAGGAGAAGCTGTTCTCCCTCATTCGCCTTTCTCCTGAAGAGGCCCAGGCCCAGTTCGGTTTTCTGCTGGAGGCCTTGGAGTACGGGGCTCCGCCTCACGGCGGCCTGGCCCTGGGGTTGGATCGCTGGGTGATGTTCTTGGCGGGGGAGGAAAGCATCCGGGAGGTCATCGCTTTCCCCAAGACCCAGAGCGCCACCTGCCCCCTTACCGGCGCACCGGATGCCGTAAGTCCCCGCCAGTTGAAGGAGTTGCACCTCCGTCTCGGTTAGCCCGGGCGCTTAAGTGGCGTTAGCGTTCTTGGCCCGCCCGGCGCCGGCGGCGCGAAATTGCCTGGTGGCGCTGGCGGAGGTCTACCATCAGCGCCCTTTCATTTTCGTCCCAGTAGGCCGAATAGCGCGTTCCGAGCCCGGAAGAGAGCTCGGGTTTGCGCGAGAAGAGGAAGCGCAAGAACTCCCGGGTGGCCAGCCGCACCGAACCGTTGCGCTCCTTGGGAGCGAAGGGAACGGCCAGAGTCGGGTCGCCACCTTCGTCCGCAGGCTTAACCACGATTATCTCTCTTTCCGGGTCAAAGCCGAGCATCACCAGTTCGGGTTTAGACAGCGCCGCTACGGCCGCCTGATTAAACACAAGGCCGTACTGGGTTATCGACACCATTGGCAGCCTGGCCCGGGGATTGAACCATTCTATTGCCATCACAGACCACCTCCATGGGAAGTATATGGTACGCATCTCCGCGCTGTCAATTAGCCACGATGATAAACCATCCTTTCAACATAGTATTGAATGCGCAACCTTCATAATGACCGGCGGCGGACTTGTTAGCACAAGTCTCCCCACCGGCGTCGCCGTTTGGCCGGGCTTGCGGTAGGCAACGGCACGCCTTGGATGCTCCGCACGGCCGGTGAAAGCGGGGCTGCCCCCTTGTTCGACCGGCAGACAATACTCCGCCTAAGGTATCCGGATGGAGAGCTTGAATCTTGCGGGTGGCCGGCTTGCAAAGGAACGCAAGCTGTGGTAACATAAAAACAAACGAGATAACTCAGCGGAGCACCCTGCGGTGTGCGAGGCCGTCGGCCAGTTTTGGGCCAACAGCAAGAAAAAGGGAGCCCGGCCTCTGGGTGTGGCGTGCAGGCCCCCTCGGCGGGGAAACATAAAGCATCCAGGAGGGCACCCACCTGCGAGAGCGGGTCTAGAAACTACGGCGGTCAACGGCACCAGTGGGGTGCTACTCTAGTTTCGGGGCAGTTGCCGCCCCGGCTTTTTCTTAGGCGGGAGGCTTGCCGTGCCGGATCTCTTTTCCCTGGCCCGAACCGAATGGGAGAAGAAGGGAGCGCCGTTGGCCTGGCGAATGCGGCCCCTCCGGCTGGAGGAGGTGGTAGGTCAGGAGGAGGTTCTCGGGCCCGGCCGAGTGTTGCGGCGGGCAATAGAGCAGGACCGGATCAGTTCCCTCATCCTGTATGGTCCCCCGGGCTCGGGAAAGACTACCATAGCCGAGGTTATCGCGCGTACCACCCGAGCGCGTTTCGAACGTCTCAGCGCGGTCACGGCCGGAGTATCGGACCTGAGGCGGATAATTCACGAGGCCGAGGAATGCCTTGGGCGTTACCAACAGCGAACCATCTTGCTCATAGATGAGATCCATCGCTTCAACAAGGCCCAGCAAGATGCCCTCCTGCCTGCGGTGGAGCGCGGCACCGTGGTTCTAATCGGTGCCACCACGGAGAACCCGTACTTCAGCGTCAACTCCGCCCTGCTTTCTCGGTCGCGCGTGGTCAGACTCCGCCCGCTTACCGAGGACGAGATCAAGGTGCTCGTTCTCCGCGCCCTGGCAGATAGGGAGCGGGGACTGGGAGAATATGAGGCCGAACTGGAGCCTCAGGCCGTTGAGCACCTGGCCCGGGCCTCCCGGGGTGATGCCCGCGTGGCGCTTAACGCCCTGGAGCTGGCCGTCCTCAGCACCCCGGCCGACTCCGAGGGCAGACGCCGGGTGCCCCTTTCTGCCGTGGAGGAGGCCCTTCAGGAGCGGGCCCTGCTTTACGACCGTGAGGGAGATCAGCATTACGACGTGGTCTCCGCCTTCATCAAGAGCCTGCGGGGTTCAGACGCCGACGCCGCCCTCCACTACCTGGCGCGCATGCTGGCCGGCGGGGAAGACCCCCGATTTGTCGCCCGCCGTATGGTAATCCTGGCGTCGGAAGACGTCGGCCTGGCCGACCCCCAGGCGCTGGTGATCGCCACTGCCGCCGCCCAGGCGGTGGAGTACGTGGGAATGCCCGAGGCGGAGCTGGCGCTGGCCGAAGCCGCCGTTTATCTGGCGCTGGCCCCCAAGAGTAACAGCGTCTACCGGGCTTTGGCCCGGGCCAAGAGGGACGTAGCCGAAGGAGACATCGGCCACGTGCCCCCGCACCTGCGCGACGCGAGTTACGCCGGTGCCGCCCGCCTGGGACACGGTGCCGGATACAAGTACCCGCACGACTATCCCGGGCATTGGGTGGAGCAGCAGTACCTGCCCGACCCCCTGGTGGGGGCCAGGTATTACGAGCCTTCGGAAAGCGGCTGGGAGGCCGGTCTCAAGTCCCGACGCTCAGGAGGGGCAAGGCCGCTCGAAAAAGGTGAGGGCGGCAGACCGGGCAGGACGAAGCGATCGTGATCGCGGTTGGCCGCGGCCCGGCAGGGAGATATTAAAATCGGTGCTTGCCGGAGAGGTCACGCGAGGAGGGATTCGAGCGTTGAACACCCGTCGGTCGGTATACATGGACCACAGTGCCACCACGCCGCTGCGCCCCGAGGTCCTCGAGGCCATGCTGCCCTACCTGTCCGAGCGTTACGGCAACCCGTCCAGCGTTCATTCCCGGGGGCGGCAGGCCAAGCAGGGCCTGGAAGAGGCACGGGCGCGGGTGGCCGCCCTCATAGGAGCCCGACCGGAGGAAATCGTCTTTACCAGCGGGGGTACGGAGGCCAACAATCTCGCCCTGCTGGGAGCGGTTCGGGCCTATTCGCGCCGGGGAAGACACATCATAACCTCGGCCATAGAACACCACGCGGTTCTCGACACGGCCGGCTACCTGCGGGAGAACGGGTTTGAGGTCACCTTTCTCCCGGTTACGGCCGACGGATTGGTGCGGGTAGAGGACGTGGCCGCGGCGGTTACCGAGCAAACGGTTCTTATCAGCATCATGCACGCCAACAACGAGATTGGCACCATCCAGCCCATCGCCGAAATCGGCCGTTTGGCCCGGCAGAGGGGCATCCTTTTTCACACCGACGCCGTGCAGAGTGCCGGCAAGATACCGATCGTGGTGGACGAGCTGGGGGTTGACCTTCTGGCCCTGTCGGCCCACAAGTTCGGCGGCCCCAAAGGCACGGGCGCCCTCTACGTGCGCAAGGGCGTTCGCCTGGAACCGCTTCTTCACGGCGGAGATCAGGAGCGCCGCCGCCGCCCGGGAACGGAGAATCTCCCCGGGATCGTGGGGATGGGTGCGGCGGCGGAGTTGGCCCAAAGGGAACTGCCGGCAGAGGCCGCCAGGCTTGGTGCCTTGCGGGATCGGCTGATAGAGGGGCTGTTGGGAAATGTCCCGGAAACGATGCTCACCGGTCACCGGCAACGGCGTTTGCCCAACCATGCCAGTTTTTGCCTGCGAGGGGCAACGTCGGCGGCACTGCTGGCGGAGCTCGACCGGGCGGAGGTGGCCGCTTCCGGCGGCTCGGCTTGCACCGCTCTGGCTCCTGACCCATCGCACGTTTTGGTGGCCTTGGGGTTGGAGCCCGAGTGGGCCCAGGGAGCCTTGCGTCTGAGCCTGGGATGGGGAAACACCGAGGACGACGTGGCCTACGTACTGGAAATCCTGCCGTCCATCGTGGAGCGAGTACGTCGTTCTCCTCCGCCCTGGTCGGGCAGGGTGTCGTGACGGGGGCGCCAAAAGCCACGGTTAGATCATGCGGCGCCAGCGGAAGGTCACCACTACCGTTAAGGAGATGAGCGCGGATACGATCAAGGCAATAACGAAGGCATGCGGGGAGTGCTGTCCCGGCAAGGGCACGTTCATGCCGTAAAAGCTGGCCACTGTGGTCGGGACCATTAAGACAATGGTCACTACCGTGAGGAACTTCATCACAATGTTTAGGTTGTTGGAAATAACTGAGGCAAACGCGTCCATAGTGCTGTTCAGGATGCTGGTGTAGATCTCTCCCATTTCTATGGCCTGCTTGTTTTCGGTAATTACATCTTCCAGGAGTTCTCTATCTTCTTCGTACATCTTTATTAGTTTACCCTGATCATCGCTCACAATTAGGTAGGACCTCATAAGTTTTTCCATTACAATTTGGTTTGAGCGTAAAGAGGTAGTAAAATAAACCAGGCTCTTGCCCAGGTCGAGCAGGTCTATCAGTTCCCGGTTACGCGTAGAGTACTCCAGCCTTGCCCGGATATTTTCGCTTTTCCTATCGATCTGTCTGAGGTAGCGCAGATAAAGAGTGGAGGCGTTAAAGAGAATCTGTAACAGGAAGCGCGTTCGTTTGAAGGTGTAGAATCCCCGTACCTTGCCCGAGAGGAGCTCTGTAATTACGGGGTTATCCTCAAGGCACACCGTGATCACTACATCCTCGGTAATGATAACGCCCAGAGAAAGGGTGTCGTAAGCGGCCCCCCGCACCACAGGAACCCTTATAATCACCAGAACCCCGTGGTCGTCAAATTCGATGCGGGGTATTTCTTCTTCGTCCAGAGGGTACTCCAAGAAGTCAAGCGGTATGCCCACATCCCGGCTGATCTGCTCCTTTTCCTCCTGGGTAGGGGCAACGAGGTTAATCCAGCTTCCTTTTCTTAGAGTTACAGTACTCTGCTCTGCCAGCCCGGCTTCGGTAGACACGTATACCTTCAGCACCAGATTCACCTCGCTGTCCTCCCCGGGGATCGCCCAGGTTAGATGATGGGCCCGTAACCTGTAGACGCGATCATTATAGCAGACGGAAGGTGCAATAACAATTTGCACGTGCGCTCAATCACCCACATCCTCAACTCTGCCGACCTGCGTGCTTCCGGCGAGTTGGGTGTCCGGCGAGGATTTGGCCTTCGAAGCCAGCGGGACCGTTGCAGAAAGCGGTAAGATGCTGACCATGCGGCTTATTGACAGGTGGGAGCGGCATGGGTTACGCTTCTGCCATGCGAGATCAGGAAAGGAGAGACCGGGAAAGAAATGGTGGAATGGCCGGAGGTTCCGGTATCGGCGCTGCGCCGGGAATGTGATTCTGAACAGTTTGGTTTTTCCACTACCGAGGAAGTGGAGCCCCTGGAGGGTATTATCGGGCAAGAGCGGGCAGTCCGGGCCATGGAATTCGGCCTCAGGGTGCAAAAGCCCGGCTACAACCTCTTTCTTACCGGTATTACCGGCACGGGTAAGCTTAGTTACGCCCGTTCGGTGGTCAGCCAGGTGGCTGCGAGCCTGCCTACGCCGGAAGACTGGTGTTACGTATATAACTTCCGCGATCCTTCCCAGCCCCGAGTACTGTGCCTGCCGTGCGGGAAGGGAGCCAGCTTAAGCCGGGATCTGGAAGAGCTGATCGAGGAACTGCAGGTGGAGATACCACGGGCCTTCGGTAGTGACGACTACGAGAACCAGAAGAACGACATAATCCGGGAGTTTCAGGAACGCAGCGGTCAGTTGGTAGAGGAATTAACCCAAAGGGCGTCGGTCCAGGGCTTCAGCCTGCGCCGCTCCAGCACCGGCTTTGTGACCGTGCCTTTGGTCGACGGCAAGCCCCTGAGCGGCGAGGAGTACGAAGCCCTGCCGGCGGAGACCAAAGAGGACATCGAGCGCCGCTCCAACGCCTTACAGTTTGACATCCGGGATACCATCCGGCGGGTGCAGCAGGCGGAAAGGGAAGCCAGGGAGAAAATCAGGAAACTCGACGCTCAGGTGGGTTTGTTCTGCGCCGGCCACCGCATCGACGCGCTTAAGGAGAAGTACCAGGAACACCCGCAGGTGGTGGAATACCTGGAGGCACTGAAGCAGGACATCCTTAATAACCTGGAACTCTTCCGGGCGGAGGAAGAAGAGCATAACGTCCCGCCCTGGGCCCGGCCCAGCCGCAGTTCCGCCTTACTGAAGTACAAGGTGAATCTCCTGATCGACCGTCGCAGCTGCTGCGGCGCGCCGGTGGTAGCGGAGAACAACCCCACCTATTACAATCTGGTGGGCCGGGTGGAGCACGAGAACGAATGGGGGATCCTCAGCACCAACTTCACCATGATCAGGCCCGGGGCGCTGCACCGGGCCAACGGCGGCTTCTTGATCCTTCAAGCCCGGGACGTACTGGCAAACCTCTTCAGCTGGGAAGCGTTGAAGCGCGTGTTGAAGACCGGCCAGCTCTCCATCGAAAACATGGGGGAGCAGTTCGGCCTCATACCCGTGGCTAGCCTCAAGCCGGAACCCATTCCCGTGCGGCTGAAAGTCATCCTGATCGGGAATCCGCTGCTCTACCACCTTCTCTACCAGTACGACGAGGACTTCCGCAAGCTGTTCAAGATCCGCGTGGATTTTGACACCGAAATGGCGCGCACTCCCGAGAACGAGACCAAGCTGGCGCAGTTCATAAGCTTTCACTGCCGCCAGGAGGGTTTGCGGCACTTCGAGCGCGGAGCGGTGGCCAAGGTGGTAGAGTACAGCTCCCGGCTGGCGGAAGACCAGGAGAAGCTCAGTACCCGGTTCAACGAACTGGTGGAAATCCTCTATGAGGCCGATGCCTGGGCGGCGGTGGAGGGAGCGCCTTACGTGGGAGCCCGGCACGTGAGCAGGGCGATCGAAGAGAAGCATTACCGGTCGAATCGGCTTGAGGAGAAGATCCGGGAGATGTTCGCCCGGGGAGAGCTTCTGGTCGATACCGACGGCCGGGTAGTCGGCCAGGTAAACGGGCTTTCGGTAATAGACCTGGGCGACTACGTATTCGGTCGGCCCTCGCGCATCACCGCCACCGCCGGCCTGGGGCAGCGGGGGGTGGTCAATATCGAGCGAGAGACCAAGATGAGCGGAAACATCCACAGCAAGGGAGTACTCATTCTGACCGGTTACCTCTTCGCGAAGTACGCGCAGGACGTGCCCCTGGCCCTCTCCGCCAGCCTGTGCTTTGAGCAGCTGTATACGGGAGTTGACGGGGACAGCGCCTCGAGCGCCGAGCTTTACGCCCTGCTTTCCAGTCTCGCCGACTTGCCCTTGGACCAGGGTATAGCCGTCACCGGTTCCATCAACCAGAAGGGAGAAATCCAGCCGGTGGGCGGGGTAACGGCCAAGATCGAGGGGTTTTACCGGGTCTGCAAGGTGAAGGGTCTGACCGGGCGCCAGGGGGTGATCATTCCGTACCAGAACGTCCGCCACCTCATGCTTTCAGACGAGGTGGTGGAAGCCTGCCGGCGGGGGGAGTTTCACGTCTGGGCCATACGCTACGTGGACGAGGGACTGGCCATACTCACCGGTTTGCCCGCGGGTGAACGCCGTCCCGACGGTACCTACCCGCCGGGGACCGTTCACCATTGCGTGTTGGAGAAGCTGAAGACTTACCACCGTCGCCTGCAACGCCGGGAAGAGAAGGAGGAGGTTTCGGAAACCGAAAGTGAGGTTGCCGCAGCGCGGGACTGAGAGGGCCCGGTATTTTTCCTGCCTGGCGGGGTAAGACTATTTAGCGCGGGCCGATGCTAGCGGTTCGGTTGTGCCGGAGGCGAGATGGTTGTTGGTTGCCAAACATTACCGGCCCCCCTGTCCGGTCTGCGGGAGTAGCCGGCAGGTGGGGCAGGTAGGCACGAGACAGTTCTTTTGCTGGAATTGTCTCCTGGAGTACAATCACCGTCGGGAGGTCTTTTCGGTAGCCGAGGACGGGACGCTGATAGCGCTGCAAGGCGCAGGAGGTGAGGACGGTGTGGTTTGAACGACGCTTCCTGAGCGGCCTGATCACCGGCGGTATGCTGGGATTGATTGCCGGGGCCGTGTTTTGGCCTCGAGGTGCGGCAAAGGGAGGCGGTCGGGAGGCCGCGGTGCGTCGGATTACTGGCTGGTTAAAAAAGTAGGGGTGGCGGCGCTTGAGGTGGCTCCGCAACCCCAAGAAGTTGATAATCGGGGGCCTACTGACGGCAGTGGGCCTTTACTTTGTCTATCGGGTGCGGGCGGTACTACCTCCTTTCATCTTTGCCCTCGCCTTCACCTACATCCTTGGCCCCCCGGTTAACGGGCTTACCCGGCGCGGGCTCAACCGGACCGCCGCCATCCTTCTGGTGTACTTGGTGGGCGCGGCCATGTTGGCCCTGGCAGGGACGTTTGCCTGGCCGGCGCTGGTCAGGGAGACGGCCGCCTTCGTGGAGGGCCTGCCCCGGCATACGGCGGGCATAGAGCAGTTCCTGGAGGACTTATCCCGGCGGTACCAGCGCACTCCCCTACCCGAGGGGGTGCGCCTGATAATCGACGAGCATCTTCGGCGGGCAGAACAGTTCCTGATAAGCACCCTGCGGTCGGCCGCCGGAGCGGTCATAGATGTAGTTTCCCAGGCCGCCAACTTGATCTTGGCTCCCATCCTCGCCTTCTTCTTCCTGCGCGATGCCGGCGGTCTTACCAGGCGCGTCGAAGCGTACGTCCCGGCTCCCTACCAGGGGCAGGTGCTCGGCCTGCTGGCAGAAATCGACGCGGTACTTCGCAACTTCGTCTTCGGACGGCTGGTGGTGGCCTTGCTGGTAGGGTTGCTGAGCGCCGCCGGCCTGGCCCTGATCGGCGTAGAGTACGCCCTGGTCCTGGGAGCCATCGCCGGCATATGCGATCTGATTCCCTTCTTCGGCCCCTTTATCGGTGCGGTGCCGGCGGTGATCCTGGCGGGGCTAAAATCGACCACTGCCTTGCTTCTGGTAGTCATCCTTTTTGTGATCGTTCAGCAGATCGAGGCGCAAGTCCTGGCCCCGCTCATCCTCAGCGAAACCGTGGGTCTGCACCCGGTGGCAGTCATTTTCGCCCTGCTTGCCGGGGGGCACCTCTACGGCCTGTGGGGGGTACTCTTGGCGGTGCCCGTGGCGGCCGTTCTGCGCCTGCTCCTGCGGCGTCTTTATCTCTACCTGGTGGAGCAGTAGCCCCAACGGGAGGCCGGGTACGCCCGCTCGGGGGGAACCCGGGCCGCAGCCGGGGACAGAGCTGCGGCCACTTGCGCGCAGGTGCGCGCAGGCTGAGTTATTCCCTCTTTCCCACGGGCGGTACCGGGTGCTCCCCGTTCGTACTGTCACCTCGCCGACCAAACTAGGGCTCAGCCTTCGCGCTACGGCGGGCTCCCCTCGGAAGCGCCGTCCATGGCGCTCCTCGGCTTCGGCCGTCCGTGGCCTCCGGCCCGCCTCCGCGCTCGTCCTCGCCAAGTTCGGTGCCCGGCGAGTTGCCAATGTACTCAGGCGAGTACCCGGTACCGCCAGTCAACTCAAGTTAACTCGAAAGTGAGGATACGTCAGGCGCGCAGGAAATTGACACTGGAAAACGGCGGGGTTATAATGAGCCAAGCAAAGGCATTGGTCGGGCGGGTGGTGAGGCCGTTGACCGGTAACGAGCTGCGCAGTTGCTTCCTGGCCTATTTCCGACGCCAGGGTCATACCGTATTACCCAGTTCCTCGCTGGTGCCCGAAAACGACCTAACCCTTCTGTTCACCAACGCCGGAATGGTCCAGTTTAAGAACGTCTTCCTGGGGCTGGAAAAGCGGCCTTATCGCCGCGCCGCCACGGCACAGAAGTGCGTGCGGGCGGGAGGCAAGCACAACGACCTGGAAACCGTCGGCCGGACCGCCCGGCACCATACCTTTTTCGAGATGCTGGGAAATTTCTCTTTCGGCGACTACTTCAAGGCCGAAGCCATCGCCTTTGCCTGGGAGTTTCTGACCCGCGAACTGGGTCTCCCGGCGGACAGGCTCTGGGTTACCATCTACCGGGATGACGAGGAGGCCTTTCGCCTCTGGCGCTCGGTAGCGGCCGTTCCCTCCGAGCGGATCGTCCGCCTGGGCGAAAAGGACAACTTCTGGTCCATGGGAGATACCGGCCCCTGCGGACCGTGCAGCGAGATTATTTTCGACCGGGGCAAGGAACACGCCTGCAATTCCCATCCGTGTGCCCTGGGCGTCTGCGACTGTGACCGCTGGCTGGAAGTGTGGAACCTGGTATTCATGCAGTTTAACCGGCAGGCAGGCGGCGAGCTTATCCCTCTTCCGCGGCCCAGCATCGATACCGGTCTGGGTCTGGAAAGGATGGCTTCGGTACTCCAGGGTGTGGACAGCAACTTCGAAACCGATCTCTTCCGCCCTCTGTTGGAAGCGATTGAGAGATTATGCGGCCGCAGCTACGGCCCGGGCGAGACGGGTTTCCCCTTCCGGGTTATTGCCGATCACCTTCGCGCCTGCACCTTCTTGGTGGCCGACGGAGTGGTGCCTACCAATGAAGGCCGGGGCTACGTGCTGCGGCGCATTCTCCGGCGGGCGGTGCGCCTGGGTCGGACCCTGGGTATAGAGGAGGCCTTCCTCCACCGGCTGGTTCCGGAAGTGGTCGCGTTAATGGGTACGGCCTACCCCGAGTTGGTCGAGGGCGAGGAGCGTATCCGGGCGGTAATCGCCAGGGAAGAGGAGCGGTTCCTGGAAACCCTGGAGGAAGGGATGCGGGTGGCGGAGGATACGGTCACCCGGGCGCTGGCTGCGGGTCGTACCGTCTTGGGCGGAGAAGAAGTATTCCTGCTCTACGACACCTACGGCTTTCCGCTGGATTTGGCCCGCGATCTGGCCCGAGAGCGGGGGATGAGTGTGGACGAAGAGGGATTCGCCCGCTGTCTGGAAGAGCAGCGGCGGCGCGCCCGCGCCTCTCGCGCGGACCGCTTCTGGTCGGGGCCTCCCGTAGGAGAAACGGGTTCCTTCTGGCAGGCCCTGCCGGCCACGGAGTTTATCGGATACGGGCAGCTTGAGGCCGGAACGCGGGTTCTGGCCCTGTTTCGAGGCGAGGAACCGGCAGACGAACTGGCGGCGGGAGAAGAGGGCGGGGTGGTCCTGGACAGGAGCCCCTTCTATGCCGAAACCGGGGGACAGGTAGGGGACACCGGGCTCCTGGTTTGGCCTTCGGGCAGGGCCCGAGTGGAAGATGCCCGGTGGCTGGCCGGCAAGATTTGGCACCAGGTAAGGATAGAAGAGGGCAGATTGGAACGAGGCGGAGAAGTTGAAGCCCGTGTGGACCGCGAGCGGCGCCGGGCGGTGGCGCGGCACCATTCGGCCACGCACTTGCTGCATGCCGCCTTGCGCCGGGTTCTCGGAGCCCACGCGCGGCAGTCGGGGTCCCTGGTGGCGCCGGAGCGTTTGCGGTTCGATTTCTCCCATTTTGAACCTCTTACGCAAGAGCAGCTGAGGGCCGTGGAGCGGCTGGTCAACGAGAAGGTGCTGGAAGGCATCCCGGTAGAGGTCTTGGAGACTACTCTGGAGGCGGCGAGGGCCATGGGCGCCATGGCCCTGTTCCAGGAAAAATACGGCGACCGGGTGCGGGTGGTACGCATCGGCGACTTCAGCCTGGAGCTCTGCGGCGGCACTCACGTGGCCAACACGGGCGAGATAGGTCTATTCAGGATCATCGGGGAAAGCGGTATCGGGGCCGGGCTGAGAAGGGTGGAAGCGGTAGCCGGGTTGGCCGCCCTCGATTACGTGGTGGCGCGGGACGCAGAATGGGAGCGGGTGGCCGCCGCGTTGAAGGTCGGGCCGGAACAGGTGGCGCGGCGGGTAGAAGCATTGTTGGCCGAGCTAAAGGCAAAGGAAAAGGAAGCGGCGGCCCTGCAGGGGCAGCTCAACCGCTATCGTCTCCTGGAACTGCTGGATCAGGTGCAGGAGATCGACGGGGTGAAGCTGCTGGCGGCTCAGGTGCCGGAAACCGATGCGGGCGGGTTGCGGGAATTGGCCGATCGCCTGCGGGAGCGCTTGGGCTCGGGCGTAATCGTCTTGGCCACGGTCGGCGAAGACAAGGTCAACCTGGTGGCCACGGTGAGCCGCGACCTGGTGAGCAAGGGCTTTCACGCCGGCAGGATCCTTCGGGAAGTAGCCGCCGTGACCGGAGGCGGAGGAGGCGGGCGGCCGGATATGGCCCAGGCGGGTGGCCGGCGGCCGGAGAAGTTGGGAGAAGCCTTGGCCAAGGCGGCAGAGCTGGTAGCAGCGGAGTGCCGGGGGTGAAGCCATGGCAGAAAGAACCCACCTGGAAGAAACCGTAACCTTCAGGCGTGCCAAGGAGGAGCCGGCGGATGCCCGGCAGATCCTGCGCGCTGTATATGAGGCGCTGAGGGAGAAAGGATACAATCCCATCAATCAGTTGGTAGGTTATCTCCTTTCCGGCGACCCGGCCTACATTACCAGTCACAACAACGCCCGTAACCTCATTCGCCGCCTGGAAAGGGACGAACTCCTGGAAGAGCTTCTTCGCCGTTACCTGGAGGAGACGGAATAACCGCGCATGGACTATCGCCCGCTGGGCCGTACCGGTCTCGTGGTATCGCGTCTGGGGTTTGGTTCGCTGTCCCTTACGCCTCCGCACGGGCTTGCGGACCCGTCATCCGGCATCGCCCTGCTCGAGGAGGCCCTGGATCGGGGTGTTAATCTTATTGACACCGCCGAGATCTATGAGAACTACTACCTCCTGCGCCGGGCGTTGGCCCGCCGCAGGGACGGGGTAGTGGTTGCCACCAAATCCTACGCCTACACCCGAACGGATATGGAGCACAGCCTGGTCCGGGCGCTACGAGAACTCAACCGGCCTTACATAGACATCTTCCTACTGCATGAACAGGAAAGTGCCCTTACCCTGCGGGGTCATTACGAGGCTCTGGCCTACCTGGTAGAGGCCCGGGATAAAGGACTGGTACGGGCAGTCGGGATTTCCACGCACGCGGTGGCCGCGGTTGAGGCGGCCGCCGACCTGGTGGAGATAGACGTGATTCATCCCTTGGTCAACCGCCGGGGGCTGGGGATTATCGACGGCGACCGGGAGGCCATGCTGGCGGCGATCGAGCGCGCCCACCGGCAGGGCAAGGGCATATATGCCATGAAAGCCCTTGCCGGCGGGCACCTCATCGGCGAGGCCGATGCCGCCTTGCGCTGGGCTTTCGGCCTGCCCTTCGTGGACTCGGTGGTAGTAGGCATGTCCTGCCGGGAGGAGCTTGAGGCCAACCTGGCGGTGGCTGACGGCCGCGAGGTGCCGGGGGAACTCAAGGCGAGGTTGGGCACGCGAACCCGGCGGCTGGTGGTGGAGGAGTGGTGCCAGGGGTGCGGAGAATGCGTTTCCCGCTGTCCCCAGCAGGCCCTGAGCCTAAACAGGGGCAGGGCCAGGGTCGACCCGGAACGTTGCGTGCTGTGCGGCTACTGTGCCCTGGCCTGTCGCAGTTTCTGCCTGAAGGTGGTCTAGCCGGGATGCGTATACTGGGTCTAGATGTGGGGGAGAAGAATATCGGCGTGGCCGTTAGCGATCCCTCAGGTCTCACTGCCCAACCCTTGATGACCCTGCGCCGCCGGTCCCGGGAAGCCGATCTGGCGGCTCTGGCCGCCCTGGCCCGGGAGTACGGGGTAGAGGAAGTGGTGGTGGGCCTGCCGCTCCGGCTTGACGGCAGCCCGGGGCCGGAGGCGGAACGCGTGGTCCGGTGGGCGCGGCGCTTAGAGGCGGGCCTGGGGCTGCCGGTTCGGTATTGGGACGAGCGGCTTACTACCGCCGCGGCCGAACGGGCGCTGTTGGCGGCCGATCTTTCCCGTCGAAGGCGGCGTCGAGTCGTGGACCGCACTGCCGCCTGCCTTATACTCCAGGGTTACCTGGACAGGCGCCAGGTCCAGGGCGCGCACAACGAGCATGGCGCAAGGCCCGACCCCGAGGGGGAGAGTGCAAGCGCCGGCGATGTTGACAGGTATAACCACCAGACGTAGAATAGGCATAACCAAACCGAAACGGGGTGAGCAGGTGAACGAATCCGATACCATCGTCCTGCTGGACGATGAAGGCCAGGAGCACGAGTTTATGGTGGTGGACTTCCTCGAGGTGGGCGAGAAAGAGTACGTGGTCTTATTGCCCCTGGACGAAGAGGAAGAAGGCGAGGAAGGGGAAGCAGTGGTCTTCCGTCTCGAGCTCGACGAGCAGGGCGAGGAGGTCCTTCACGAGATCGAGGACGATGCCGAGTGGGAGGCTGTGGAGAAGGCCTGGGAGAAGGCCATGGCCGAAGAGTAAAGGGAATACCCGGGGCCGCGATAGCGCGGCCCTGCTTGTCCATGCGAGCTTGCCGAGCCGAAGCCTCCTGCCGATCTGGCGGGTGGTGGCGCTGGCAGCGCTCGCATTAGCGATGCCGCTTTGCCGGCCGGCCGCAGCAGGGGGAGGAGCTTGTCTGCTTGCCGAGTGCGCCACTCCGGTCGCCGGCTGCCAGCAGGAGCGGTTGCAGAATCTGGCCCTGGCGGCACAAGCTATTGACGGATACCGGGTTCTTCCCGGACGAGTCTTTTCCTTTAATCAAGTGGTGGGGCCGCGCACCCTGGAGGCCGGCTACCGGCCGGGACCGGTTCTGACCCCCCTGGGCGAGCAGAGCGCGGCGGGGGGCGGGGTGTGCCAGGTTGCCACCACCCTGTACAACGCTGCCCTCCGGGCCGGGCTGCCGATCCTGGAACGTCACCCTCATTCCGCCGCCGTAGGCTACATCGATCCGGGGCTGGACGCCGCGGTGGTCTACGGTCGTCTGGACTTGTGCTTTGCCAATCCTTCATCCCAGGCGCTGCTTATCCGGGCAAAGCTCGACCGGGGCTACCTGCGCGTTTCCCTCTGGGGGCGGCAGCCGGTAACCGGGCCGATACGGGTAGGGGTAAGAGTGCTGGCCACCATTCCTCCCGGTGAGGTTTTCCGCATTGAACCCGGGCTGCCCCCCGGAGCCCAAGTGGAGCTCTATCCGGGCAGGGAAGGAATGCAAGTAGAAGTCAGGCGGCGGTTCCTGGGCTCGGGCAGGGAAGAGCTGGTCTCGCGGGATTCTTATCGCGCGCGGCCCAGAGTGGTACTGAGGGGCGGGTCCCAACCCTAACCCTCGAGGGCTGGGTCAGGCGGACAGTGGTCTGCGAACGCTCTAACCGAGGAAGACAAGGACCGTGCGGCAGCCACAAGGTTCCGGAGGGCAAAGCGCCAACCCGTTCGGCGGCCGATCGGGAGGAGGGGAATCGGGGCCTCTGGGGTCGGCTGGGTGACCGTCGGGAACGTCAGGGTTGTGCCCAACCTGACGGCATAGTATGATGGTTACCGCGGGGCGTCTTGGGGGAGGGTGAGTAATTCGGAAATGCCGACGGCAACGCTTCCACCCCGGCTTCCTTGGCCTTCCTACCGGCTGGGCGTACTGGCAGGCCTGTTGATACTGGTCCTGGCTATATGCAGTCTGGGTTTCTGGTTTGAACGAGCTCTAGGGCCGGCAACTCCTCCGGGCGAAGAGGAAGTGGTAGTGAAGATCCCTCGGGGCAGTTCTCCCGGCCAAATTGCCGAGCGACTGCGGCAGGAGGGGCTCATTCGCAGCGCGGTGGTTTTCCGCATATACTTGCGGCTGCAGGGGCTGGAGGAAAGCCTCAAGGCCGGGGAGTACCGGTTGTCGCCAAGTCTTTCCGTTCCCGAGATAGCCGATACTCTGGCCAGCGGAAACGTGGTACGCCACCGGGTCACCATTCCCGAGGGGTTCACCCTCAAGCAGATAGCTGCCCGTCTCGCCGAGGCCGGCCTCATAGACCCGGAGCGTTTTTGGCAGGTGGCTGCCGAAGCCCCCTTCGATTACGACTTCCTGCGGGACGGGCCGCCGGGAACTCAGCGGCTGGAGGGCTTTCTCTTTCCCGATACGTATTATTTTTCCAAAGACATGACCGAGGAAGAAATAATAGCGGCCATGCTGCGGCGTTTCCGGGAGGCCTTCACTCCGGAAATGGAGGCCCGGTGTCGGGAGTTGTCGCTCACCGTGCGGGAGGCGGTCACGCTGGCCTCACTGGTGGAGCGGGAGGCCAAGCTGGACGCGGAAAGACCCCTGGTGTCGGCGGTTTTTCACAACCGGCTCCGCCTGGGATTAAAACTAGAGTCCTGTGCTACGGTGCAGTACCTTCTCGATGAGCCCCGACCGGTTCTTCGCGCCGAGGACCTCAAGATTCCTTCCCCCTACAATACCTACCTTCACGTCGGCCTACCCCCGGGTCCGATAGCCTCACCCGGCTTGGCTTCGCTGCGGGCGGCACTTTATCCTGCCTCGGCGCCTTATCTTTACTTTGTGGCCAATCCCGACGGCAGTCATACTTTTAGCCGCACTTACTCCGCCCACCTTGCCGCCAGCCGGTCGATCCGCAGTCGTTCCGCCACCTCCTCTTCGCCCTGACCAGTGGAGCTGGGGTATAAACCCAGTTCTCCGGTGGCATATTAAGGTTCGGGCGCAAGCCCCCAATGCCAAAGAGGAGGTAGGTAAAACCTGATGTACGTAAGCGCCTTCAATCCTCAGGCCATGGCTTTCGCCCAAGGCGGACAGATGGCCTCGGCTCTGCCTCCGGCCCTTACCTGGACTGCCCAGCCGATTGCCACGGCAGGGATGATGCCCCCCGCTTATCCGGGTATAGGGTACATGCTGCCGGCAAGCAGTGCCTGGGTGCCGGCCATTAGCGCCGGAGCCTTCGGCTTGCCGATGGGTCACGCCATTACGTACAGCTTCGTGCCGGCCATGGGTACGGGCATCGCCTCGTCGGCCCTCGGCCCCGAGTTCCGCTACCTGCATACCGGGGCAGGGCTGGTAGAGCCGCGGGTAGAGATTTCGGAGACCAACAGCGACATTGTGGTTACCGCCGAGCTTCCCAACATTAACCCCAGCGACCTTAACCTGACGGTGACCGACGATTCGTTGAGCATTTCCTGCACCGCGTTTGCCGGCGGTATTCCCACCAGCGTCCACCGTACCATCGCCTTGCCTACTTCGGTAAAGGCCGAGCAGGTCACCGCCAATTACAGCAACGGGATCCTGGAGTGCCGCCTGCCCAAGTCGGACCTTGCGGCCCGCAGGCGCATTCGGGTAAATCCTATGGGCTAGAGCTTCCGCGGCGGGGCGGCCGCATTGCCGCCCCGCCGGGGGTTCTTTTGGCCTCCGGTGAAGAGGTGAGAGCGTGTACCACATACAGGTAGCGTGGCCCTATTTTTCCACCGCCCTCCCCCCGACGGAGCTGCCGACGGCTACTCCTGCGGCCCCGGCCCCCCGTGTGGATCTCCTGGAATCCGACCGGGAGGTAGTGGTGATCATGGAGGTTCCCGGCAGCAAGGCCGACCAACTGGCCGTGGAGGTGCACGATCAGCAGCTGGAGGTCAGCGGAAGCGTAGGCTCCGGCCTGTCCGAGGCCCAGCCCGGTCTGGTTTACCGCTACCGGGAGCGGGCCCAAGGGGATTTTCGCCGCCTGCTGAGTCTGCCTGCGCGGGTGGATTCTGCTCTGGCCACGGCCACCCTTCGGGAAGGGCTCTTGATGGTGCGCCTCCCCAAGGCAGACCGCTCCCCGTCTCAACCCAGGAAGGTGAGCATAGGCTAGGTCCGGCCCGGGTCTCCGGGTGGACGAATCGTCCGTCCCTTTCTGCTTCTCCCACCGCAACTGTTTCGGTGTGGTATACGGTTTCGGCAGGGGTTCCGCAGACCCTGTCGAAATGGTTTCTTGGAGTGTGCCGGTATCCGCCTGGCGGGCCGGGTTACGGAGGCTGCCTTCATCGTTCCCGCCTTTATGTAGCCAAATTTACATTTCTGGTGTAATAAACCTTACCGTTGCTCATCCCACGGCGGTTTACAATTATACCAAAAGTGTAAGGCAGCAAGAGATGCTGGCACGGGTCTTGCAAGTTCTTGTTTTTCGGCAGGGTGTTGGCCGGAGGTCTAGCCGGGTCTTAGGGATTAGGCGGAGGCTTGGAAGTAAGGGGGGTATGACGGCTCTACGCCTGTAAGGAACCGAAAAGCGGTCTAGGCGGTTAAGGCAGAACTAATCAGCGGACATCGGAGGGAAAGAGAGGAGTGACCGGAAGTGAGGTATGCGGAAACCGGATATAACCTGGAAGTGGATCTTTCTACCGGCAAGGTGGAAAAAGTAGAGACCGACCCCCGCTGGACGGAATTGTTTCTTGGGGGGCTAGGGACCAACGCCCGGCTAATCTGGGATAGAGTTCCGCCGGAGGCAGACGCGTTTTCCGAGGAGAACATACTGGTTATTAGCGCCGGGCTGCTCGTAGGTACGCCGGTGATCGGGGCGAACCGGGCGATCGTGAGCAGCATCTCTCCAACGACCGGACTCTTCGTGTTTTCCATGGCCGGAGGCTTCTTCGGCCCGGAACTCAAGCACGCCGGATACGACAAAATAATCATTAAAGGAAAATCGCCCAAACCAGTATATCTTTGGATTCATAACGATCACGTCGAGATCCGGGACGCCAGCCACCTGCGGGGCAAAGGCAGCCTGGAAACGATCGAGCTCTTGCGGCAGGAGCTCAAAGACCCGCGGGCCCAGGGAATAGCCATCGGTCCGGCGGGCGAAAACCGCGTGTACTTCGCCTCCATTGAGACCACGCGGGGCAGTTTCAGCCGCGCGGGCGTGGGCGCGGTGATGGGGGACAAAGGTCTCAAGGCGGTGATGGTCCGGGGAACCCGAGAGGTCAACGTGCTCCAGCCGCGCGAAGTCTACGAGTTCAGCAACGAGGTGCTGAGGTTCATACGGCACCGCAAGGAGAACCCGCTCAAGGGCGTGCAGCCCATTCACGAGACCATCGGTGCCCCTCAGGAAATGGTAATCGACGACGAAGAGTGGCACTGCAACAACTTCGCCTGGGGACACGCCCGCCAGAGGAGACGTGACTTCTGGAACAAGGAAGTCGAGCAAAGGTGGGCCGAGATTACCAACCAGGTCAGAAAGCGGCTGATCGGCTGCTACAACTGCCCGCTCTACTGCACCGCTCTTATTTCCGTTCCCGGATACTATCCCTACCACCTCAAATGCTTCACCAAGCTGACCTACGTGCTGGCGGCCTATGGAGATTTGGACTTCGGCTTCAAGATCAATTCCTATTCCGTGCAGTACGGATTCGACGGGTACTCGGCCGCGCAGGTGTGCGCCTTTGCCGTCGAGCTCTACGAGAACGGCATTCTGACCGACAAGGACATGCCGGGTTTCCCCTCCAACAACGAGGAGCGCTTCTTCTGGCTGCTGGATAAGATCGCCCACCGCGAGGGCATCGGCGATATCCTGGCCGACGGCGTCTACCGGGCGGCCCGGCAGATCGGTCGCGGCGCCGAAGCCTTCGACCACAACACCATCAAGAAGCTGGAGCAGGTACCGATCAAGCTGGGGATGCTCAACCCGATCTACTTCCTCATGTGGTCCACCAACGAGAAAGGAAACATCACCCAGGTCGAGGGCCAGGTGCCGCAAGTGCACCTTACCCCGGAGCAGAAGGAAAACTTCATCAAGGACTGGGTCCAGCTTCCCACCAAGTACGCGGACAAGATAAAGGCCTGGCTCCGGGATTGGCAGCCGCGGGGAGAGCGCTCTTATCCCTTCTGGCCTTCCCTGGATACGGTCTGCGCCCTGGTAGACTGGCAGGAGGTCATGCACTATCTGGACGACTGCCTGGGGCTCTGTTCCGGCCTGGATGCCTTTGCCTACAAGCCTCCCTACCATGTGCACAATATGCCCCACCTGTTGAAGATAACCGCCGGTTTGGAGCTGGACGAGGAGTCCTTGTGGGACGCGGCGGTGAGAGTAAGGACCCTGGTACGGGCCATTAACAACAGCCGCGGGCTGAGAAGGAAAGACGACAAGCCGCCCGAGGACCACTGGAAGCACCGCTTCCCCGAGTACGAGGCCAAGCTCATCGACGCCTTCTACCAGCACCGAGGCTGGAATCAGGACGGTATTCCCACCAAGGAGACTCTGGAGCGGCTGCAAATGGGCTTCGTTGCCGAAGAGTTCATCCGCAGGGGCATCCTTACCGAAGCCGCTGCGGAGGCCAAGTAGACACTCGGGAATAACCGGCTATGGAGGATTGAGCCATGAGTGGAGAGCAAATCAAGAAGAAAAAAGTCAAGGTCATAAAGATCGACCCGAGCAAGTGCACGGGCTGTCGCTCCTGCGAGTTGATTTGCAGCGCCTCCCACGCTACGCCCAAGTACGGGAGCACCAACCCGGCCAAGGCGCGCATTCGCGTGATGTTCAAGCCGCTTGAAAACATATATCTTCCGGTTATGGCCGGCGAGTACACCCCGGCCGAGTGCCCGGGCCGCTATTCTATCATCATTGACGGCCAGGAGTACGGCGAGTGCGCGTTCTGTCGGGCTTCCTGTCCTTCGAGGGACCTCTTCAAAGAACCCGATTCCGGCTTACCTCTGAAGTGTGACCTGTGCGAGAGCGACCCCACTCTGGAAAAGCCCCTGTGCGTCCAGTGGTGCTATCACGAGGCCTTGACCTACGAAGAGAGGGAAGAAGAGGTAACCGAGGAAGTGAAGCTGGACCAGATGGAGGTTGCTCTGGAGTCGCTGGTAGACAGGTACGGTCTGGAGAAGATAGTGGAAGGCATTGCCCGCATGGCCTCTAAGGGCTAAACCTTAACCGAAAGAGGAGAAGTCCTATGGAAACCGTAGCCCCTTTCAAAGAGGCAATACAGGAGATAAAGGAAAGCGGCGGCGACGTTGTCAAGTACTGCTACGAGTGCGGTAAGTGCGACACCATTTGTCCGTGGAACAAGGTCACGAATTTCAGCGTGCGGCGGCTAATGCGAGAATCCAACTTTGGCCTGGCGGAAATCGAGCGGGAAGAGATTTGGCGCTGCACCACCTGCGCGCGCTGTACGTTGCGGTGTCCGCGAGGGGTAAAGCAGCCGGACGCCATGGTGGCCCTGCGGCGGATCGCAACCAAGTACGGCGTTTACCCTGCTCCGGTGTACCCCGTCCGGACGGCCATGGCCGGCCTCACGGCGGAAGGGAACCCCTTCGGCGAGGAACGGGCAAAGAGGACGCAGTGGACCGACGGGCTTCCGGTCAAAGCCTTCAGCGAGGGAACCGAGGTCCTGTACTTCCCCGGGTGTTATCCCAGTTACGATCCCCGGCTGAAGAAGGTGGCTCGGGCCACGGCCACCATTCTCAGCAAGGCCGGGGTGGACTACGGCATCCTGGGCACCAAGGAAAACTGCTGCGGGGAGAGCATCCGGCGGACGGGTAACGAAGAACTCTTCAAACGCCTGGCCAAGGAGAACATCAAGACCTTCATCGACAACGGGGTGAAGAAGATCGTCGTTTCCTCGCCGCATTGCTTCCACACTTTCAAGAACGAATACCCGCAGTTCAGCGTGAACTTCGAGGTAATGCACGTTTCCCAGCTCCTTTGGGAGCTAATCAGGGACGGAAAGCTCCAGATCACCAAGGGGTATCCGAAGCGGGTAACGTATCATGACCCCTGCTATCTGGGCCGGCACAACGGCGTATTCGACGAGCCTCGAGAGGTTCTCAAACGCATACCGGGTCTGGAACTGGTAGAGATGCCCGAGTCCGGGAAGAACAGCCTCTGCTGCGGTATGGGCGGGGGCCGGATATGGATGGAGACTCCCAAGAACGAGCGGTTTTCCAACCTGCGACTGGAGCAGGCCCGGGAGGTAGGGGCAGAGGTGCTGATCACCTGTTGTCCCTACTGCATCACCAGCTTTGAGGACAGCCGGCTCATCCTTGAGTACACCGACGTGCTGGAAGTCAAGGACCTCACCGAGGTGCTGGCGGAGGTTATCTAGGGGGGCCGACGGGGCGGGCGCCCCTCGCCCACCGGGTTCGGTACCGTCCGGGCGGCGCTCCCCCGGGCGGCCTGACGGCCCTCGCCGCCCCGGGGAGATACCGGACGAAGGCTCCGGGCCAATAAAGTACGAAAGTACGATCGAGGTGGAGAGCAAATGGAGAGGGCAGCAATTGTGGATCTCCTTAAATACCGCAACTTTGGGGACGTAATGGTGGTCGGAGGGGGAATAAGCGGTATCCAGGCCGCCCTCGATCTCGCCTCGGCGGGGTTCAGGGTGTATCTGGTAGAAAAGTCGCCCTCCATTGGCGGCCACATGGCTCAGCTGGACAAAACCTTTCCTACCAACGATTGCTCCATGTGCATCGAGTCGCCCAAGTTTATCGAGTGCCACCGCCACCCGAACATCGAGATCATTACCTACGCCGAAGTGGATGCGGTGGAGGGCGAGCCGGGGAACTTCAAGGTCACGGTAACCAAGAAGCCGAGATACGTTGCCGAGAGCAAGTGTACCGGGTGTACCACCTGCCGGGAATACTGCCCGCTGCTGGTTCCCGATCCCTTCAACCAGAAGCTATCCAATAACAAGGCCATCCACATCCACTTCGCCCAGGCCATTCCCCTGGTTTCCTACGTGAACGAGAACTGCCTCTTCCTGCGCGAGGGGAAGTGCCGGATATGCGAGGGGGTCTGCAAGAACGACGCCATCAACTTTGCGCAGACCCCGGAGAAGACGGAAATAAGGGTGGGCGCGATCGTTCTGGCGCCCGGTTACGAACCCTTTGATCCGGCCGTGCTTGACGAGTTCAATTACGGCAAGCTGGCCAACATGGTAACCAGCCTCGACTACGAGCGGATCCTGTGCGCCACCGGGCCTTATGAAGGGATAATCAGGCGGCCGTCGGACCTCAAAGAGCCGCACCGGATCGCCTGGATCCAATGCGTGGGTTCCCGGCAGGTCATCGAGGGCGCCAACAGCTACTGCTCGGCGGTATGCTGCACCTACACCCAGAAGCAGGTAATCCTGACCAAGGACCACGTGGCCGATATAGAGTGCACGGTATTCCATAACGACATCCGGTCCTACGGCAAGGATTTCGAGCGCTTCTACCAGCGGGCGGCCAATCTGCCGGGGGTGCGCTTCATCCGAAGCTACGTAACCGTGGTGGGGGAAGTGCCGGAAACCAAGAACATCGTTATCCGCTACTCCACGCCCGCGGACGGAGTGAAGGAAGAAGAGTTCGACCTGGTGGTGCTCTCCGTCGGACTGGCCCCGCCTGCCGACGCCAGGGAGCTGGCCCGGAAATTGGGGATCGAACTCAGCCCGCACGGCTTCTGTCAAAACAATCCATTCAACCCGATCGAGACCAATCGGCCGGGCATCTTCGTAAGTGGAGCCTTCATGGGACCGGTGGATATTCCCGAGTCGGTAATGACGGCCAGCGGAGCGGCCTCGATGTGCGGAGAGCTTCTGTCTTACCGTCGGGGCAAGCTGGCCAGAGAAAGGGTATACCCGCCGGAAAGGGATGTGGCCGGGGAAGAGCCCCGAGTCGGCGTTTTCATCTGTCATTGCGGTGCGAACATCGGCGGAGTGGTCAATGTTCCCTCGGTGGTGGAATACGCCCGGACGCTGCCCTATGTGGTCCACGCCCAGGATCAGCTCTTCTCCTGTTCGGCGGACTCCGCGCAGCAGATAGCCAACACCATCCGGGAGAAGGGGATAAACCGCGTGGTAGTGGCGGCCTGCACTCCCAGAACCCACGAGCCGCTGTTCCGGGATACCCTCCGCGAGGCGGGCATCAACCCCTACTACTTCGAGATGGCGAACATCCGGGAGCACTGCTCCTGGGTTCACTCCCGGGAAAAGGAAGAGGCTACGCGCAAGGCTAAGGACGCGGTCCGGGTCGCGGTGGCCAAGGCGCTGCGCCTGCAGCCGTTGCAGGAGTTCAACCTCCCCGTCAACAAGAACGCCCTGGTGGTGGGCGGCGGCGTGGCCGGCATGAACTGCGCCCTCAGTATCGCCAGCCAGGGACACGACGTTTACCTGATAGAGAAGGAAAAAGAACTCGGCGGTACGGCCAGGCGGATCTTCTACACCCTTGAGGGTCAGGACGTTCAGGCCTATCTCCGGGAACTCATCCAGAGGGTGTACCAGCATCCCCGGATCCACGTCTACACCAATGCTTACCTGCTCGACAGCACCGGGTACGTAGGAAGCTTCGTGACCAGGGTGGCCTCGGGAGAGAAGGTTATCGAAATAAGGCACGGAGCGACGGTAGTGGCAACCGGAGCGGAGGAGTACCGGCCCACGGAATACCTGTACGGCCAGGACGAGCGGGTACTCACCCAGCTGGATCTGGAGGAAAAGATCGTGCGTGCCCCGGAAAGCCTGGCCGGGTGCGAAACCGTGGTCATGATCCAGTGCGTGGGAAGCCGGCAGGAAGACCGCAACTACTGCTCCCGCGTATGCTGCAGCCAGGCGGTCAAGAACGCCCTGAAGCTGAAAGAGATCAATCCTAACCTGGACGTGTACGTCCTCTTCCGGGACATGAGAACCTACGGCCTGAAAGAGGATTACTACCGCGAGGCGGCGGATAAGGGCGTGCGGTTCCTCCGTTACGAAGAGACCGACAAGCCGCAGGTGGAGCCGGCGGTGGAAGAGGGCCGGGAGGTACTCAGGGTGACGGTAACCGACCAGGTTCTGGGCAAGAGGATCGCCATCGACGCGGACCTCCTGATCCTGTCCGCAGCCGTGGTTCCCTCCCCGCAAACCAAGGAACTATCGCAGCTCTTCAAGGTGCCGGTAAACCCGGACGGCTTTTTCCAGGAGGCGCACGTGAAGTTGCGGCCCGTGGACTTCGGGGCCGAAGGCGTATACCTCTGCGGCACGGCCCACTATCCCAAGCACCTTCAGGAAGCGGTGGGGCAGGCTTACGGAGCGGCCGGCCGGGTCCTCACCCTGCTGTCGCACGACACGGTGGTGGCCTCGGGTTCGGTGTGCGAGGTAGATGAGGACAGGTGCGTGGCCTGCGGAGCGTGCATCTCGGTCTGCGCTTACGGGGCCATCGAGTTCCGGCAAACGCCGCAAGGGAAGAAGGCCACGGTTAATCCGGTGCTGTGCAAGGGCGACGGTCTCTGCAACACCAAGTGCCCGACCGGGGCCATCTCGCTAAAGCACTTCACCAACGAGCAAATCCTGAGCCAGATCGACGCGGCGGCTGGATCGGAAGCGTGGATGCTTACCGAGCAAGGAGGCGTGGGCGACTATGGAAAGAGGGTCGCAGTTTAGACCGAAGATATTGGGTTTCCTCTGCAACTGGTGTGCTTACGGCGGCGCCGACCTCTGCGGAGTCTCGCGCTACCAGTACCCTCCCTACCTGAGAGTGGTTCGGGTAATGTGTTCCGGACGGGTCGACATGGGGTTCGTCCTGCGGGCTTTCCAGAACGGCATGGACGGAGTATTCGTGGGCGGGTGCTGGCCCGGTGAGTGTCACTACATTACCGAGGGTAACTACGATGCTCTGGCCATGATGCACCTGACCAAGAAACTGCTGCGCGAGATCGGCATCAATCCCGAGAGAATGAGGCTGGCCTGGGTGTCGGCCTCGGAGGGCGTGCGCTTTGCCGAGATCATGAACGAGTTCAGCGCCAAGGTGAGGGAACTGGGCCCGCTCGGCAAAGGCGAAGGTCTGGACCCGCAGACCCTGGCGGTCAGGCTGGAAGCCGCAGCCAAGCTCGTTCCCTATATAAGGCTGGTGGAAAGAGAAAGACTGAGACCCCCCGTGCGCACCGAAGAAGCTTACAACGAGTTCTTCACCGGCGAAGAGGCAGATCGGATCTTTAAGGAGTTGGTCGTCAGCAGGCTGGTGGAAAACGAGGTAATGCTGCTCCTGCGCAAGGGTCCGCGGTCGGCGGGAGACATCTGCGGCGCCCTGGGTCTAACCATATCGGAAGCCCTGGGTTACGTGAACCCGTTGGTGAGAGACGGGCTGGTCAGGTACGACGTGGAGCACAACCGATTCGCGCTTGCCTAGGTACGGGCCGGGAGGCAGACTGCGGAGCCGTGCCGGCAGGCGCAAGATAGTGGTCGGGCCCACGAAACGAGAAAGGGAGAGGCGGCAGATGGGTATGAACAAGGATAAGGTAAACGAAGTCGTCGATAGGGTAGTCGAGAAGCACCGGGGCGAGCCCAGCGCGCTGATCCAGGTTCTGCTGGACATACAGAGCGAGATCGAGTGGCTGCCGCAGGAGGTACTGGAAAGGGTTAGTGAGAAGCTCGGGGTACCCCTCGGTCGGGTAAGGAACGTGGTAACTTTTTACAAGGCCTTTCAAACCGCCCCGAAGGGACGCCACGAGGTTCGGGTCTGTACCGGTACGGCCTGCCACGCGCTTGGAGCCTCTCGCATCCTGGAAACGGTAGAGGCTGTGACCGGCGTGAAGCCCGGAGAAACCGACGTCGACTCCAGGTTCACCGTGAGGGCCGTGAACTGCCCCGGGTGTTGCGCCTCGGGTCCCGTGGTGGAAATCGACGGGAAGACCTTCGGTAAGATAAGCGCATCGGAGTTGGTAGAGCTCCTGAGGAAGTACGAGCGGGAGTAGGAGGAGGAAATGGGTCATGCCCCGAGTTAGTTCTCCGGCGGAGTTAGAGAAACTGCGGAATGATATCCTGGCGAGGCGGGGCGCGGACCGGCGCTACGTTTGCGTTCCCTTTGGATCGGACTGTCGCGCGGCGGGCAGCGGGGAGGTAGCGGCAAGGCTGGAGGAAGAACTGCGCAAGCAGGGACTGGACCGGGAAATCGCGGTCAAGCGGACCGGCTGCCTCGGGCTTTGCGAGCGGGAGCCCATGCTGGTCATCTACCCGGAGGGGATCTGCTACCTCGACGTACGACCTGAAGACGTACCCGAGATCGTGGGCCAAACCATAAAGGGAGGGAAGCTCGTTGAGCGCCTGCTCTACGTGGACCCGGCAAGCAACGAGAGGATAGCCTGCATCAACGACATTCCCTTCTATAAACACCAGGTACGGCTCCTACTCGGGGTTACACCTGAGGTAGATCCCGCCAGCATCGAGGACTATCTGGCGGTAGGCGGCTATTCGGCCCTGGCCAAGGCGCTCTTTGAGATGACCCCGGAGCAGGTGATTACGGAGGTCAAGAAATCGGGGCTGAGGGGTCGGGGGGGTGCGGGCTTTCCCACCGGCCGCAAGTGGGAGGAGGCCAGGCACGCACCCGGCGACCTCAAGTACGTGATCGTGAACGCCGACGAGGGAGACCCCGGGGCCTTCATGGACCGCAGCGTGCTGGAGGGGAACCCGCATTCGGTGCTGGAGGGGCTGATTATCGGCGGATATGCCGTGGGCGCCCGGGAAGGGTTCTTCTACGTTCGCGAAGAGTACCCCCTCGCCCTGGAACACGTGAGACTGGCCATTAAGCAGGCCGAAGAATACGGCTTCCTGGGAAAGAACATCCTGGGATCGGGCTTTGACTTCACCGTCACGGTGCACCAGGGAGCGGGCGCCTACGTGGTGGGCGAGTCCAGTGCCCTGATGACGGCCATAGAAGGGCGGGTAGGCGAACCCCGGCCGAAATACATTCACACCGTCGTCAAAGGGGTCTGGGGTCGGCCGAGCGTGCTGAACAACGTGGAGACCTGGGCGAACGTACCGCAGATAGTCAACAAAGGCGGGGACTGGCTTGCCGGGTACGGCACGGAGAGAAGCAAGGGCACCAAAGTGTTCTCTCTGGTAGGGAAGGTCAACAACCCCGGCCTGGTTGAGGTTCCCATGGGAATGACCCTGAGGGACATAATCTACAAGATCGGCGGGGGGATGCGCGGCGGCGGCCGGTGCAAGGCCGTTCAGACCGGCGGGCCCTCCGGCGGGTGCATTCCTGAGGATCTCCTGGACCTCCGGGTGGACTTCGACGAATTGACCAAGGCCGGTTCCATCATGGGCTCCGGCGGAATGATTGTGATGGACGATGAGACCTGCATGGTGGATCTGGCCAGGTATTTCATCGAGTTCCTCAGCGACGAGTCCTGCGGAAAGTGCGTGCCCTGCCGCGAGGGACTGCGGCAGATGCTGGGAATACTGACGGACATCACCAAGGGTCGGGGGAAAGAGGGCGACATCGAGACCCTGGAGGAATTATCGGAGGTTATGATGGATGCCGCGCTCTGCGCCCTCGGGCGGGCGGCGCCTACCTCGCTGCTCTCCACTTTGCGCTACTTCCGAGACGAGTACGTGGCGCACATAAGAGACAAGAGGTGCCCGGCACTTTTCTGCAAGGATCTGGTGGCCTACTGCATCGACCCGCAGAAATGTTCGGGTTGCGGCAAGTGCCTTGCGGTCTGCCCCACGGGCGCCATCGTGGGTAGTGAGAAGCAGCCGCATGCGGTAGACCAGGCGAAGTGCAGGAAGTGCGGGGCTTGCCTGGAAGTATGTCCGCCCGAGTACGGAGCGGTTAGCAAACTCTCGGGTGAGCCCGTACCCTCCGCGGAAGCGGCCGCAACTCTAGCCAGAGCGTAAGGAGTGAACGTGATGAGTGAAGTCACTCTGCAGATTGACGGAATCCAGGTCAGGGCCACCGAGGATATGACCGTCCTGGAGGCAGCCAAGAACGCGGGAATATCGATTCCCACCCTTTGCTACCACGAGAAATTGGAGCCCTACGGCGCCTGCCGGCTCTGCATGGTGGAAGTAGAATCGGGCGGCAGGACCAGACTGGTGGTGTCCTGTGTCTACCCCGTAGAGGACGGCCTCATTGTAAGGACCAAGTCGGAGAGGCTGAGCAAGATTCGTAAGACGATCATAGAGCTGCTGATGGCCCACGCACCGGATTCGCCGGTATTGCAGGAGTTGGCCGCCGAATACGGTGCGGAACGGGACCGCTTTGCGAAACAATCCTCCTTCTGCCTGCTCTGCGGCCTGTGCGTGAGGTACTGCGCCGAGGTCAAGAAGAAGTACGCCATCGGCTTCGTGGATAGGGGCATAAGGCGAGAAATCAGCTTTGTCCCCGAGGTCGCCGCCAGGGAGTGCTGGAACTGCAAGGAGTGCTTCTCCCTCTGCCCGACCTCCTACCTCCAGGCGGTGTACGTTCTGACCGAGGCTCTGGCGGGTGCGGGCAGATAGGGGGCCTGTAGGCCTGCTGCCGGCTCGGCAGTCGCACTCTGCTCTGCGCAGGTTAGGTTCCGGGCCAGGGCGAACCGCTGTTAACGTCGTCCGTGTCGAGCAGCACCAGATCTCGGGGGCTGCGCGGCTCGGTTAGCTCCGCCCTGGCGTAGGCGGAGCTTGGCGTTAACAGCCGGTATTTGGGACCCAGATGAGGGTAGGCGATGACGATTCCGCGTCCTAACCGGCGACGAAGCACGCTCCTTCCCTCCTCGGTAACGGCTAACAGATCCCTCGGCCGCCGTCAGGCGGCCGATTGCCTTTCGCCGATTGTCTTTCTCAGATGACCCGCGTCCAGCGTTGCCCGGTCATGCTCACATGCAGGCGGGGACTGCCTTCGGGGGTGGTACCCAGGCGGGTAACGGTGCCCTGAAAAACGAAGGCGTCCAGGCAGGCTAGGCTCTCTACCAGCCCCCCCACGGCCTCGAAGCTTACCGGTCCCCGCTCCTGGTCGGTCAGCAGATCCGCCGGGTTAAACGGTTCGTTGAGCCGAAGGTCGGTCTCGTAGCACTCGTAAAGCTCCCACATCAGGCTGTCTAACTCCGGGTCGGCATATACCACCGGCAGCCCTATTTCCTCGCGGGCCTCGCGGCGCGAGATCATGTGATTGTGGGAATAGAGCCGCGCGGTTAGATTGGCCACTATGCTCTCTATACGCGGCTCCTCCTCCGAGCCCAGGTGCAGGCGCAAGAGTTTCTTGGCCAGGGAGCGGATCAGGGCGTAGTTCCGGTGCACGTTACCCAGGGCCAGCGGGTGCACCTTCTCCGAGAGGAAGCGGAATACCAGGCCCAATTGTTCCTCGCTTCGCAAACCGGCCATCTCCTGAGCCAGGGAAATGTAGGAGGAAACGTCTTCTACGCTCACCGGGATGCGGGCTGCGGGATTGGCCGGGTCCTGAGGGTTGAAGGCGTTGGCCACGCTGGGATCGATGGGGCCCAGCTCCCCCATCCTGCCCATTACTACTTCGTCTGCCCCCAGGCAGAGTAGGGTCCCGGCACTGTAGGCGCGGAATGGCACCAGTACGGCCAGCCGGTTGGCGTATTCGCGAAGCAGGTTGACGAGCCGCCAGGGCGTTAGGACGTCGCCGCCGCGGGTATAAAGGAAGAGGTCCAGCCGGGAGGTTGGACCTATGGCCTCCAGGTGGCGGTAGAACACGCGGAGAACGTCCGGCGCCACCCGGGTGCTGACGTTTTCCCGGTCGCCGGTAAAGTAGGCGATGAGCCTGGATTCCCGTCTCTTCTCGATGCGGCTGATGATTTCCGCCCGTTTCTCCCGCAAGCTCGTATTCACCCTTCTTAGCATTCCCCGGCGCCGGGTTCCTAACTCCGGAGAAAGCTGCGGCCCCGCCGAGGAAGCGGGGCCGAATTCAAACCAGGTGCCTCCCCAAAGGGAAGGGGCCCTGGGGACGACTATTCGTCGCCCAGCAGGAGCAGGATTAGAATTAGGAACACAATGAACGCTTTACGGTCGCGCAGGTAGCCGGTCATTCTGGTTCCTCCTTCTTACCAGATTGACTTTTTCTGGAGCTAGTTTATGTGGGGCAGGAGCAAAGGGTTCCGCGTCTGGGCAGGTTGCCTCCCGGGTCGTCGGAAGAGAATGCGCCGGAAGCCTGGGACTGGATGCGCGGTATCGACTAACGGCAAATGGCAGGGTATAGTGATAGTAAGGCATTCTGCTTCGAGGGGGGGTATTCATGTGACCGCCGCACGCGAGGTTTACCGGTGCCTGGTCTGCGGCAACGTGGTGGAGGTGGTGCATTCGGGAAAGGGAGCCTTGGTCTGTTGCGAAAACCCGATGGAGCTGCTGGCGGAGAATTCGGTGGACGCCAGCAGGAGAAGCACGTGCCGGTTGTTGAGGAAGAGCGCGGCCGAACCAGGGTAACCGTTGGTAGTGCACCCCATCCTATGGAACAGGCGCACTACATAGAGTGGATTGAGCTCTTCAGCGGGGAACGTCTGTGCCGCGCATATCTGCGACCCGGGGACGCCCCGCAGGCCGAGTTTGCCTTGGAGCCGAGGTCTGCGATCGCCCGCGCCTACTGCAATCTGCACGGGCTTTGGGTTTCTCCAGCCGGGTCGTTCGGGAAAGGGGGATCATAATGCCCAGTCTAAGGGGAACACAAACCGAGAGAAACCTTCTGTTGGCATTTGCCGGCGAATCGCAGGCCCGGAATCGCTACACCTTCTTTGCCAGCCAGGCCAAGAAGGAAGGGTACGAGCAAATAGCGGCCGTATTCTCGGACACTGCGGACAACGAGAGAGAGCACGCCAAGCGGTTCTTCCGCTTTCTCGAGGGAGGAGAAGTGGAGATAACCGGGAGCTTTCCCGCCGGCGTGATCGGCAGTACCGCCGAGAACCTGGCCGCGTCGGCAGACGGCGAGCGCCACGAACACTCCGAGCTTTATCCGGAGTTCGCCCGGGTGGCCGAAACCGAAGGTTTTCCGGGAATAGCCGCAGTCTTCCGGGCGGTGGCTGTGTCCGAGCAGGGACACGAACAGAGATTCCGGGCCCTTTTGGCCAATCTGCAAGGCGAACGCGTTTTCTCGCGGGAGGGCAGGGCGGTGTGGCGCTGCCGCAATTGCGGCTACCTGCACGAAGGCCCTACCGCACCTGAGGTGTGCCCGGCCTGCGCCCATCCCCAGGCCTATTTCGAGCTGAAAGCGGAGAACTACTAATCAGAAGGCCCCGTCTGTGGCCTGCCCGGCAGGCGGGGCCCGTTCCGGCGCAGCGACGGGGGCTACCGGGAGGGGGGCGATAACAGGACCCGACTAGAGTAGGCCGGCTTCTTCCAGCAGCCGGCGCAGCATGCGAGCATTGGTCACGGCCTGGCCCTGGTAGTGGTTGTTGAAGGCTACGAAGACTGCCCTCGCCTCGCGCGCCAGGGAGGCGATGCCGGGGATCCACTCCTTGAGTTCTTCTTTCGAGTAGAGGTAGTCGTAGCGCTCGTAAGCCTGCTCGTGGTCCCACCACTTGCCGGCATTGCGACCGTGGAAGCGCACGTAGGCTGTCGGAGCCGTGCATTGCACTACCCCACCCGGCAGGCCGCGCAGCCGCGGCCCGTCCACGCAGACGTAACCGAGGTTATGTTGTGCCAACCACTGCCAGACTTCGTTCCGGGACCACTCCCGGCTTCTGAACTCTACCACCAAAGGCAGGCCGGCCAGCAGTTCCCGCACCCGGTCCAGGTAGGATAGGTTCTCGGATTGAAAATGAAAGGAGTAGGGGAACTGCAAGAGCACCGCTCCGAGTCTCCCGGATTCCAGGAGCGGGACGAGACCGGTCCGGAACTCCCGTGCCTCCTCGGCCACCGCGGGACCGCGTTCATGGGTCAGACCCCGGTAGGCCTTAACCGTAAACAGGAATCCCTCGGGCACCTTGCGCAACATGCCGGCCAGGGTGCGGGCCGAGGGCAACCGGTAGTAAGAAAAATTGACCTCCACAAAATTGAACTCACGGGCGTAATGGGCCAGCATGTCTGCCGGGCGCAGGGAAGCCGGGTAGAAAGGGCCGACCCAATCCCGGTAGCTGTATCCGGAGGTGCCCACACGGATTTCGCCCTCACCGCGGGTCTTGCGGTACCGGGTGCCCGAGCCGTCAGACACGCGCTTACCCCCCTCGGAGTGATTGCCGGGCGAAAGGCTCAGGAGCCAAGGTCTCCTTGGCGGTCGAGGACGCATTGGGCCCGGTTCAAGAGGGAAACGGGGTCGACACCGTGTTCAGGATACACGGCCGATCCGAATTGCCAGGTGATCTCCGGGTCCAGGATCGCCAGCCAGTCCTTCAGTTTGGCCATGACCGTTTGGGCCCCCTGTGCCCCGGTCACCGGGAGGACCACCGCCAGGCGGCCGCACTCCAGGGAGATCACGCTGTCTATGTCGCGCAGGCGGCGCCCCAGGTAGCCTTCCAGATCGGAAAGGGCGCGGGCTCCCGGACCGGAGCGCCGACCCACCAGCAGGGAGACTTCTCCGCCGGAGCGGGAGGCACGGTTGATTTCCAGGCGCAGGATTCCCAGGAGGCTCTCTTCGGGACCGGTTCTCCCTTGACCGGGGCCGATCAGCTTTTCCACCCGCCGCACCAACTGCCGGGGGGCAAAGGGCTTGATCAGATACTCCGCAGCACCGAGGTCTAGCGCCTGCCTTACCACGGTAGAGCAACCACAGGGAGTAAATACCATGACCGGGGTGTACTTTGACCTCGGCCTGGCTTTCAGCTCCCGTAGCACTGTCAGCCCGTCTATGCCAGGAAGCAGGGTATCCAGCAGGATGAGGTCGAAGGGCCGCGGCTGGGCGGCGACCCTGGCCAGAGCCTCCTCGCCGCTGGTCGCCTCTTCGGCCTCATAGCCGTGCGCCCCAAGAGATTGGCGCACCCACGAACGGGTCACGGCAGTATCCTGCACTACCAAAATACGCTTTGAGCCCCCGGTCAAAAGGACCACCTCCCGCGGCCTAACCTTCTGTTCTCCGTCCCCACTCGCTTCTCCTGCCGCCCGCCCTCCTGGCCCCAAAGGCCGAAGGATCACTGGCCCGGGAGGACCGCAGGTGGGGATGCGTCAGGGCCGGGGCCTGAGTTATCCCCACTTTCCCACGGGCGGTACCGGGTGCTCCCCGTTCGTACTGT
>JANLFO010000017.1 GCA_024653205.1 Clostridia bacterium
CGGCCGCAGCGGCGCGGCGCCATGGACGGCGCCTGCGCCGGGAGCCCGCCGGAGCCCGTGGCCCGAGCCCTAGTTCGGTCGGCGAAGCGACCGGTACGAGGGGGAACCGGGCCTGCCGCCGGCGACCCGGGACTGTAGGGCGGTTGGGGTTGACAGGCACCCCGAATTGGCGGCAATATAGAATGGTCTGGGGTAGAAGTCGGGCCCGGCAGACGCCGGGCCCGGCGAGTCCGTACCCGGCAAAGGAGGGAAGCGGTCCGGCTCGCCCCGGCGGGCGGGGCAGGCCTGGATGACAAGCGGCGATGAAGGTTCTAATCTCTACCGAGCAACTCGCCCGGCGGGTGGAGGAACTGGCGCGCCAGATTGAGGCGGATTACCGCGGCCGGGAGCTGCTGGTGGTGGGCATTCTCAAGGGCTCGGTGGTGTTTCTGGCCGATCTCATCCGGCACCTGAACCTGCCTCTGGAAGTGGACTTCATGGCCGTGGCCAGCTACGGCTCGGCCACCACCAGTTCCGGGGTGGTAAGGGTGTTGAAGGATCTGGAAGGGCCGGTGCTCGGCCGCCACCTCCTGCTGGTAGAGGATATCGTGGACACGGGCCTGACCCTCCGCTACCTGCGGGATCTGCTGATCGGGCGGGGCCCGGCCACCCTCCGCACCTGCGTTTTGCTGGACAAGCGGGAGCAGCGCCGGGTGGAGGTAGCGGTGGAATACTGCGGCTTTGTCATCCCCAGCCTTTTCGTGGTGGGATACGGCCTGGACTACGCGGAGAAGTACCGGCATCTGCCCTACATTGCCGTGCTGGACTCGGAGGTAAACTCCCGGGAGGAATCCCGCCCTTAAAGGCGAACTACACTGCGGAAGGCAAGCCTTAAACGGCCGGGCAACCCGCCCGAGGGGAATGGACGGCGGGCAGGGTGAACCCGGGTGGACCCAGGCAGGGGAGAGGGAGAGATGGGCGTTGAAGGTGCGAACGCGGGAAACGGTGGTGCTGCTGGATTTTGGTGCCCAGTATAACCAGCTTATTGCCCGACGGGTTCGGGAGTGCCGGGTCTTCTGCGAGGTGCTCCCCTATAACACTTCCTGGGAAGAGATCGCCCAGCGCCAGCCGCGGGGCCTTATTTTTTCCGGGGGACCGGCCAGTGTGTACCGGCCGGATGCTCCGCGCTGCGACCCGCGGGTTTTCCAAAGCGGTCTCCCCATCCTGGGAATCTGTTACGGGATGCAGTTGATGACCCAGGAGTTGGGCGGGCAGGTTTCCCCCGCCCCCGGCCGGGAATTCGGACGGGCCCGGCTTAAGGTGCTGGTTCCGGACGATCCCTTGTTTTCCGGCCTGCCCGAGGAGCAGGAGGTGTGGATGAGCCACGGTGACCAGATCCACTCTCCTCCCCCGGGGTTCATCGTCACGGCCAGCACCGAATACGCGCCGGTGGCGGCCATGAGCCACCCCGAACGCCGCTGGTACGGGCTGCAGTTTCACCCCGAGGTGAAGCATACCCCCCTGGGCACGGAGATACTCAGGCGGTTTCTTTACGACGTCTGCGGCTGTCAGGGTACCTGGACCATGCGCTCCTTCATCGAGGAGCAGGTGAAGCAGATCCGGACGGCCGTGGGCGACGGCCGGGTGATTTGCGCCCTGAGCGGCGGGGTAGACTCCACGGTAGCGGCGGTGCTGGTGCACCGGGCGGTGGGGGACCGGCTGACCTGCGTGTTCGTGGATCACGGTCTTCTGCGCCAGGGCGAGGGCGAGGCGGTTTACCGCCGGCTCACCGCCCGGGGCCTAAAGGTGGTCTACGTACAGGCGGCGGAGCGCTTCCTTTCCAAGCTGGCCGGAGTTGCCGATCCCGAAACCAAGCGGCGCATAATCGGCCACGAGTTCATCCGGGTCTTCGAGGAGGAGGCGCGTAAGCTGGGGCGGGTGGACTACCTGGTGCAGGGAACCCTCTACCCGGACGTGATCGAATCCGGCACGGGAGCGGCGGCCCTCATCAAGAGCCACCACAACGTGGGCGGCCTGCCCCCGGACATGGAGCTCAAGCTCATCGAGCCCCTGCGCCTGCTATTCAAGGACGAGGTGCGCCAGGTGGGGCTGGAGCTGGGGTTGCCGGAAGAGGCGGTGTGGCGCCACCCCTTCCCCGGACCGGGCCTGGCGGTGCGCATCCTGGGCGAGGTAACTCAGGAGAAGCTGGAAATCCTGCGGCGGGCCGATGCCATCGTGATCGAAGAGATCCGGCGGGCCGGGCTGTACCGGCAGCTGTGGCAGGCCTTCGCCGTGCTGCCTTCGATCCGCAGCGTGGGGGTCATGGGCGACGAGCGCACCTACGCCTACCCCGTTATCCTTCGGGCGGTCACCAGCGAGGATGCCATGACCGCCGACTGGGCCCGCCTTCCCTATGAGGTACTGGAGAGGATCGCCTCCCGGGTGGTGAACGAAGTGCCCCATGTGAACCGGGTGGTCTACGATATAACCTCCAAACCGCCGGCCACCATTGAGTGGGAGTGAGGAGGCCGATCATGCCGAGCCCGGCCAAGGTAGCCCTAATCGTGGGCAGTCCCAACGACCTGCCCAAAGTACGGGCGGCCACCGAGGTGCTGGCCGAACTGGAAGTCGGCTACGAGGTGGTGGTGGCCAGCGCCCACCGCACCCCGGAGAAAGCGGCCGTCTTTGCTTCTGGCGCTGCCGAGCAGGGCATAGAGGTGATAATCGCCGGTGCGGGTCTGGCCGCCCACCTGCCCGGGGTGATCGCCGCCCGCACCACCCTGCCGGTGATCGGCGTGCCCTTAAGCGGGGGCAGCCTCGGGGGGCTGGATGCCTTGCTGTCGGTAGTGCAGATGCCTTCCGGCGTTCCGGTGGCCACGGTGGGCATCGACGCCTTTAAGAATGCCGCCCTGTTGGCCGCCTCCATCCTGGCCCTGAAAGACCGGGAACTCGCGGACCGCCTGCGGGATTACCGGCGGCGGACGGCGGAGAACGCGGAAGCGGAGGCGGAGCGCAAGATTCGGGAACTGTGGGGGGCTGAATCGTGATCTCCCGCTATACCTTGCCGGAGATGGGCCGGATATGGTCGGACAAGAACAAGTTCGACCTCTGGCTCACCATCGAGATTTACGCCTGCGAGGCGCAGGCCGAACTGGGTAACATTCCCCGGGAAGCCCTGGAGGAAATCAAGGCCCGGGCCGGGTACGAGATCGAGCGCGTGGCGGCTCTGGAGGAGACCACCCGGCACGATGTGCTGGCCTTCCTCACCGCGGTGGCGGAAAAGGTGGGCGAGGCCTCCAAGTACATCCACCTGGGCATGACCTCTTCCGATCTCCTGGATACCACCCTGGCGGTGCAGATGCGCCAGGCGGCGGATCTTATTCTGGCCAAGCTTCGTCGGCTGCGGGAAGTGGTGGCGGACCTGGCCCGCAAGCACAAGTACACGCCCATGATCGGCCGCACCCACGGTATTCACGCCGAGCCCGTAACCTTCGGCTTCAAGCTGGCCCTGTGGGTAAAGGAGATCGAGCGGCACATGGGGCGGCTGGAGAGGGCCAGGGAAGAAATCAGCGTGGGCAAGATCTCCGGAGCGGTAGGCACCTTTGCCCACGTGGACCCGCGGGTGGAAGCCTACGTGTGCGAAAAGCTGAGGCTCAAACCCGCCCCGGTTTCCAGCCAGATCATCCAGCGGGACCGTCACGCCCACTACCTGTGCGTGCTGGCCGGCATCGCCAGCTCCCTGGAGAAGTTTGCCACCGAGATCCGCAACCTCCAGCGCACCGACATCCTGGAGGTGGAGGAGCCATTCGCCAAGGGGCAGAAGGGGTCCTCGGCCATGCCCCACAAGCGGAACCCCATCCTCTGCGAGCGGGTGGCCGGGCTGGCCCGGGTGGTGCGGGCCAACGCCCTGGCGGGGCTGGAGAACGTGGCCCTGTGGCACGAGCGCGACCTGACCCATTCCTCGGTGGAACGGGTGATCATCCCGGACAGCACCATCCTGCTGGACTACATGCTGGCCAAGTTCATCCCCATCCTGGAGAACCTCCGGGTATATCCCGGGCGCATGCGGGCCAATCTGGACCGGACCGGCGGTCTCATCTACTCCCAGCGGCTGCTCCTGGCCCTGGTGGGCAAGGGAGTGGTCCGGGAGGAGGCCTACGCCTGGGTGCAGCGCCAGGCCATGCGCGCCTGGGAAGAAGGGCTCAACTTCCGGGAGCTGGTGGCCGCCGACCCGGACATCGGCCGCCACCTTACCCGGGAGGAACTGGACCAGCTTTTCGATTACGGCTATTACCTGCGCCGGATTGACGAGATTTTCGCCCGGGCGGGGCTATAGGGCCGGTGACCGGGGGGAAGGAGGCAGATATGGCAATCAAGGGCGAGCTGCTCTACGAGGGCAAGGCCAAGAAGATCTACCGCACCGAGGACCCCGACCTCTTCTGGATGGAGTTCAAAGACGATGCCACCGCCTTCGACGGCACCAAGAGGGCGGTCATCGCCGGCAAGGGGTACTACAACGCCCAGATCAGCGCCTTCTTCTTCCGCCTGCTGGCGCAAAAGGGCGTGCCCTCGCACTTCGTGGAAATGGCCGGGGAAAGGGAGATGCTGGTGCGGGCCGGGGAGATCATCCCGGTGGAGGTAATAGTGCGCAACCTTGCCGCCGGGAGCATGTCGCAGAGGCTGGGGGTGGAGGAAGGCACGGAGCTCAGGCAGCCGGTGCTGGAGTTCTGCTACAAGTCCGACCCCCTGCACGACCCCCAGGTGAACGAATACCACATCCTGGCCCTGGGCTGGGCCACCGCCGAAGAAGTGGCGGCCATGAAGGAGCAGGCCCTCGAGGTCAACCGGGTGCTTTCCGCCTTCCTGCGCGAGGTGGGCATTATCCTGGTGGACTTCAAGCTGGAGTTCGCCCGTCACCGGGGCGGGGTGCTGCTGGCGGACGAGATTTCCCCGGACACCTGCCGCTTCTGGGACGCGCAGACGCGGGACCGGCTGGACAAGGACCGCTTCCGCCGGGACCTGGGCGACCTGGTGGAGGGCTACGCCGAGGTCTGGCGGCGCCTGCAGCGGCGCTAGGGTTGGGTCGACATCCGGCCAGTTGCCGGTCATTTGGTATTAGGGGCATAAGGATCAACGTTGTAGGGCGGTTCCGGGTCTCCCCTGAGTACATTGGCACCTCGCCGGGCGCCGAACTTGGCGAGAGCGAGCACGGAGGCGGGCCGGAGGCCACGGACGGCCGAAGCGGCGGGGCGCCACGGACGGCGCCTCCGCCGGGTGCCCGCCGGAGCGCGAAGCTCGAGCCCCAGCTTGGCCGGCGAGGTGACGGTACGAACGGGGAGCACCCGGAACCGCCCGAAGAGAACCAGGATCCGCCAGAAACGGAAAGAGTGGGTGAAAATGTACCTGGTCAAAGTGCAGATCATGCTCAAGCCGGGCGTGCTCGATCCCCAGGGAAACACCGTGCGCGAGGCCCTGCACAGCCTGAACTACTCCGGGGTGGAAGAGGTGCGCCTGGGCAAGTACCTGGAGATCCGGCTGGCGGCGGACGGCGAGGAGGCGGCCCGGGAGCAGGTGGAAGAGATGTGCCGCCGTCTCCTGGCCAACCCGGTAATCGAGGAGTACCGGCTGCTGGAAGTGTCCGCGACAGGGGGCCGGTAAGGTGCGCTTCGGAGTAGTGGTCTTCCCCGGCTCCAACTGTGACGCCGACGTCTATCACGTACTGGGGCAGGTGCTGGGCCAGGAGGCAGCCTACGTGTGGCACCGGGAGGAGAGGCTCTCCGGCTTCGACTGCGTGGTGCTGCCGGGCGGGTTTTCCTACGGCGACTACCTGCGCACGGGCGCCATCGCCCGCTTCTCGCCGGTAATGCAGGCGGTAACCGAGTTCGCCGAACAGGGCGGGCTGGTGCTGGGCATCTGCAACGGCTTCCAGATTCTCCTGGAGGCGGGCCTCCTGCCCGGAGCCATGCGGGTGAACAAGACCGTGCAGTTCATCTGCCGGGACGTCTGGGTGCGGGTGGAGAACGCCGGCACTCCTTACACGTGTCTCGCCCGACCGGGACAGGTGCTGCGGCTGCCCATCGCCCACAAGGAGGGCAACTACTACTGCGACCCCCAAACCCTGGGGGAGCTGGAGGCCAACGGGCAGATAGCGTTCCGCTACTGCGAGCCCTCGGGGGGGATTACCGAGGAGGCCAACCCCAACGGCTCCCTGGCCAACATCGCCGGCATTGTCAACCGCCGGGGCAACGTACTGGGCCTCATGCCCCATCCCGAGCGCTGCGCCGAAGCGGTGCTGGGCAACCGGGACGGGCTGGTTATCTGGCAGTCAATCCTGGAGTGGTGGAAGAGCGGCAAGGCCCCGGCCGTGTGAGCCGGGCCGGCGTTCATCACCGGAATAGGCGTCGGTGGCCCTGGTTGCTCCGAGTACCTAAAGCGTGCCGGGTACCGAACTTGGTGAGAGCGAGCGTGCAGGCGGGCCGGAGGCCACGGATGGCCGAAGCGGCGGGGCGCCACGGACGGCGCCTCCGCCGGGTGCCCGCCGGAACGCGAAGCTCGAACCCTAGTTGGGTCGGCTAAGCGACCGGTACGAGGGGGAATCAGGGCCACCGTAAGCGCCCGGCAGGATGAAACTAGCTAGCAGGAGAATGCCTCGTTTGGAGGTCAGTGCAGGTGGCTACTCAAGGAGCTCCGTGGCGCGAAATGGCTCTTAGCGACGAAGAGTACGAGCGGATCTGTCAGCTTCTGGGCCGGGAGCCCACCTACGTGGAACTGGGCATGTTCGCGGTCATGTGGTCGGAGCACTGCGGCTACAAGAACTCGCGGCCGGTGTTGCGCCAGTTTCCCACCCGGGCGCCCTGGGTCCTCCAGGGGCCGGGGGAGAACGCCGGGGTGGTGGATATCGGCGACGGCCTGGCCGTGGCCTTCAAAATGGAGAGCCATAACCATCCCTCGGCGGTAGAGCCCTTCCAGGGCGCGGCCACCGGGGTGGGAGGCATTGTGCGCGACATCTTCGCCATGGGCGCGCGGCCCATAGCCCTGCTGGATTCTCTGCGGTTCGGCGAGCTTGCCTCCCCCCGCAACCGCTACCTGTTCAGCGGCGTGGTGGCCGGCATTGCCTGGTACGGCAACTGCATCGGCGTGCCCACCGTGGGCGGCGAAGTCTACTTCGACGAATCGTACTCCGGCAATCCCCTGGTGAACGTCATGTGCGTGGGCCTGCTCCCCCGGGAGCACCTGCAGCGGGGAGCGGCCGCCGGTCCGGGCAACGCGGTGATGCTGGTGGGAGCGCGCACCGGCCGGGACGGCATCCACGGCGCTACCTTTGCCTCTGAGGAGCTGAGCGAGGCCTCGGAGCAGCGCCGGCCCTCGGTGCAGGTGGGCGACCCCTTCAAGGAGAAGCTGCTCATCGAGGCCTGCCTGGAGCTGGTGCAGCGGGATCTCCTGGTGGGCATCCAGGACCTGGGAGCGGCCGGTATCACCGGCGCCACCTCGGAGACCGCCGGCCGCGCGGGTACGGGCATGGAGCTGGACCTGGACCGGGTGCTGTTGCGGGAAACCGGTATGACGCCGTACGAGATCATGATTTCCGAGTCGCAGGAGCGGATGCTGGTGGTGCCCCGGCCGGGGCGGGAGGCAGAAGTGCGGGCGGTGCTGGAGAAGTGGGGCCTGGAGGCCAGCGTCATCGGCCGGGTCACGAACGACGGCATCCTGCGGGTGCGCCACCGGGGTGAGACGGTGGCCGAGGTGCCGGTGTCCGCGCTCATCGACGAGTGCCCCGTGTACTACCCGCCCTCGCGGGTGCCCGACTACCTCGTAGAACTCTGGGAGCGGGAGGCCGGGCCGGTTCCCGAACCCCGCGACTACCGGGAGGTTTTCGCCCGGCTGCTGTCCCGTCCCACCATTGCCAGTAAGCAGTGGGTATACCGGCAGTACGACCACATGGTGCAGATCAACACCGTGGTACCCCCCGGGCTGGGCGCGGCCGTGCTGCGGGTAAAGGGCACCTGCAAAGGCCTTGCGCTCACTACCGACGGTAACGGCCGCTACTGCTACCTGGACCCCTACCGCGGCGGGGCTATTGCCGTGGCCGAGGCGGCGCGCAACGCGGCCTGCGTGGGCGCCAGGCCCCTGGCCATAACCGATTGCCTCAACTTCGGCAATCCCCAGAAGCCGGAGGTCTTCTGGCAGTTCACCCAGGCGGTGACCGGCATGGCCGAAGCCTGCCGGATCCTGGGCATACCGGTGGTCAGCGGGAACGTAAGCTTCTATAACGAGAGCAAGGCCGACGGCACCGCCGTGTATCCCACGCCGGTGGTGGGCCTGGTGGGCCTGCTGGAGGACGTGGAAAGGCGGGTGGTGCCGGGCTGGCGTATGGAGGGAGAGGTAGTGGCCCTGGTGGGCCCGCCGGCGGGAGAGCTTAACGCCAGCGAATACCTCTGGGTGTGCCACCGCCGGCTGGGGCTGTCGGCGCCGCAAGTGGATCTGGAGCTGGAATCCCGCCTCGTCCGCTTCCTGCTGGAGGCCGCGGCTTCCGGATTGCTATCGTCTGCCCACGATTGCTCCGAAGGAGGGCTGGCCGTGACCCTGGCCGAGTGCTGCCTGGCCGCCGGTCTGGGGGCCGCGGTGGATCTGGCCCCGGACGACCGGCCCGACGTGCTGCTCTTCGGCGAGAGCCAGGGCCGGGTGGTGATTTCCTTCCCCGAGGAAAAGCGGCAGAGGGTAGAAGAACTGGCGGCCTCCCTGAACCTGCCCCTGGCGGTGCTGGGTCGTACCGGCGGTGCAGGCCTGGAGGTGAGGATCGGCGGCCGCACCTGCCTGGGGGTTTCCGTAGACGAGATGGAGCGGTGGTGGCGGGGAGGTCTGGTCAGGGCGCTTACGGCGTAGTACAATGCAGGTGGCGACCGGGAAAGCGAGGAACCGTCTCATGCATCTGTTTGAGGACAAACCGCGGGAAGAGTGCGGGCTCTTCGGCATTTACGCTCCCGGGCAGGAGGTGGCGCGTCTCACCTTTTTCGGCCTTTTTGCCCTGCAGCACCGGGGAGAGGAGAGCGCGGGCATTGCCGTGGCCGACGGCCGGGAGGTGAGCCACTACAAGAACCTGGGGCTGGTCACCGAGGTGTTTAGCGACGAATTGCTGGCCCGCTACCAGGGGCACGCGGCGGTGGGACACGTCCGCTATTCTACCATGGGTTCTTCTACCGTGGTCAACGCCCAGCCCCTGGTTTTCCGGTACTTTCACGGCACGGTGGCCCTGGCCCACAACGGCAGCCTCACCAATGCCCTGGCGCTGCGGCAGATGCTGGCGGCCACGGGCTCGGTCTTTCAGTCCACTACCGACAGCGAGATAATTGTCAACCTCCTGGCCCGCTACGGTCAGAGTCCGCTGGAAGAGGCCTTGATGAAGTGCCTCATCGATCTCAAAGGCGCCTACTCGCTGTTGCTCATGACCGAGGATAAGCTGATCGGCCTCCGGGATCCCCACGGCATCCGTCCCCTGTGCCTGGGAGAGATCGCCGGCGGATACGTCCTGGCCTCGGAGTCCTGCGCCCTGGACACGGTGGGAGCCAGGATGGTGCGGGAGCTGGAGCCGGGAGAAATCGTTATAATCGACCGGGACGGCCTGCGCAGCATAAAGTCTCTGGCCGCACCCGAGCCGGCGTTTTGCATTTTCGAGTTCGTATATTTTGCCCGGCCGGACAGCGTGCTCTGCGGCCGCACCGTGAACCTGGTACGCTGGGAGATGGGCCGGCAGCTCGCGCGGGAGGCGGCGGCGGAGGCCGACATAGTCATGCCGGTCCCGGATTCGGGCACCGCCGCCGCCCTGGGCTACGCCGAGGCCAGCGGCGTCCCCTTTCAGCAGGCCCTGATCAAGAACCGCTACGTGGGCCGGACCTTCATCCAGCCCTCCCAGTCCCTGCGCGACCTGGGGGTTAGGCTCAAGCTCAACCCCCTGCCGCAGGTGCTGACCGGCAAGAGCGTGGTCCTGGTGGACGATTCTATCGTGAGAGGCACCACCAGCCGGGCCATTGTGCAGATGCTTCGGGGAGCAGGGGCCAGGGAAGTCCATTTCCGGGTGAGCTCGCCGCCCGTACTCTATCCCTGCTTCTACGGCATCGACACCTCCAACCGGGGAGAGTTGATCGCCGCCAGCCACGAGATTGAGGAGATCCGGCGCTACATTGGTGCCGACACCCTCCATTACCTGAGCCTGGAAGGCCTGCTGGCGGCGGTGGGGGGGCAGCAGGGGTTCTGTACCGCCTGCTTCAGCGGTTCGTATCCCACCCCCATTCCTAACGGCGAGGAAGGCTCGAAGGACATCCTGGAACGGGCGACGGGTTCGTGGTAAGAGGGAGCGGGCGCGGCCCGGCCGTCGGGGGGTGGAGTGGTGGAGGGCCCGGAAGTTGTGGGGCTGGGGTCCCTTAACCTGGACCGGTTTTACCGTGTCTCCGATCCCCGCCTGCTGGTAGAAGCGGGATGGCCGGTGGTGCCGGGCGGAGAAGTTTTCCTGCCCGACGATAAGATGCCGGAGCTGGAGGAATTCCTGCGGCGGCACGGCGAGTATCTGGGCGCCAGCGGCGGAGGTTCCGCGGCCAATACCCTGTACGCCCTCGCGCGCCTGGGGTTTCGCTCTGCCCTCCTGGGGGTGGTGGGCGAGGACGAGACCGGCGACTGCCTGCGGCGTACCCTTGCCCCCGTTGACACGCGGGGAATCAGAACCGTTGCCGGCCGCAGCGGTACGGCCTTCATCCTGCTGGACGAGGCCGGGGATAGGACCATCCTGGTTTTTCCCCAGGCCAACGCCCGCGTGGCCGAGGCCGGTCTAGACCGGGAATTGCCGGGCCTGGGGCCGGGCGGGGGTTACCGGCCGCGCTTCCTGCACCTCTCCTCCTTTGTCTGCGCCGAGGCCCGGGCGGTCCAGGAACGGATGGTGGCCTCCCTGCCGGCCGGGGTAGAGGTGAGCCTGGACCCCGGAGAAATCTACGCCCGGGAAGGCCCGGCCGCCCTGGAAAGACTGCTCCGGCGCTCCCGGATAGTCTTTCTCACCCGGGCCGAGCTCGAGCTGCTCTTCCCGAGGGAACGCAGCGCGGTCGCGGCGCGAAGGCTCCTGGACCTGGGCCCGGAAGTGGTAGTGGTGAAGCGCGGAGCCCGGGGATCGGCAGTTTTTGCCGCCGAGCAGGAAATAGAGGTGCCGGCGGTGCCGGTCAGGGCGCTGGACACCACCGGTGCCGGGGACGTATACGATGCCGGCTTTCTGGCCGGGCTGCTGCTGGGACTTCCCTTGGAGGCCTGCGGCCGCCTGGCCTCGGCGGCGGCGGCGCAGAGCATCACCGGCCGGGGGCGGGAGGCCTACCCGGACGTGAGTTTCCTGCGCCGCTGGCTGGCCGGGGAAGGAGTGGGTTAGGCTTGCTGGATCTGGGCTGGTTTTCCACCGGCCGCGACCGGGCGGCGGCGGACCTTCTGGAGGTGGTGGCCGGCGAGATCGAGTCCGGCCGGCTGGCCTGCCGCCTGCGCTACGTATTCTGCAACCGGGCGCCGGGGGAAAGCCCGCCTAGCGACGCCTTCCAGGCCCTGGTACACCGCCTGGGACTTCCCCTGCTTACCCTGAGTTCCCGTGCCTTTGCCCCGGAGTTGTGGGACGAGGGCCGCCGTGAGCCCGAGGCGCGGCGGCGCTGGCGTCTGGCCTACGACCGCGAGGTGGAGCGTCTGATCGCTCCCTTTTCCTGCCCGGTGGTGGTGCTGGCCGGCTACATGCTGGTCCTGGGGGAGGAGCTGTGCCGGAGTCATCACTTCCTCAACCTCCACCCCGCCATGCCGGGCGGCCCGGTGGGCACCTGGCAGGAGGTGATCTGGGAGCTTCTCCTGACCCGGGCGGAGGAGGCCGGCGCCATGATGCATCTGGTCACGCCCGAGCTTGACCGGGGCCCGGCGGTGAGCTACTTCTCCTTCTCCCTCCGCGGCCCCGAGTGGGACGGGCTCTGGCGGGAATGGGAAGCGGACGAGGAGCGTACCCGGGCCTGGCTTGCCGTCCACGGTCGCGGGGCCACGCCGGGGCCGGAAGAGAGACTCTTCTGGGCGGTGCGGGAGCACCAGACCCGGCGGGAACTGCCCCTGCTGGTCCTCACGCTGGATTCCCTTGCCCGGGGAGAAGTGCGGCTGGAGAACGGCCGGGTGCTGGATCGCGGCGGCCGGGAACTCGCGCGGGGACGCTGCCTCAACCGGGAAGTGGAGGCCTGGCTGGCGCAGAGGGCTCCGACGGCGAGGCCCGAGCCGTAGCGCGGCCAGTATGAGGGCAAAACCGGGAGTGGCCCGGGGGTAAACTCAGGCGGCGGAACCGGGCGGGAAGTTCGCAGTAGGTGAAACCAGGAGGTGAAACCGGTGCCTAAATGGTGGCTGGCCACGGATTGCGAAGGCCCCCTTGCCCTGAACGACAACGCCTTTGAGCTCTGTACCGCCTACCTTCCCGCCGGGGAGCGGATTTTCAGGGTCCTGAGCCGGTACGACGACTACCTGGTAGAGGTGGAGCGGCGGGCCGGTCACCCCGCGGGTTCCACCCTGCGGTGGGTGGCCCCGTTTCTCAGGGCCTTCGGCCTCACCGAGGCCAGGGCCCGGGACTTTGCCGCCCGCACCCTGCTCTTCCTGCCCGAGGTGCCGCCCGTCCTCCGGGCGGTCAAGGACTTGCTGCCGGCCTTCGTGATCAGCACCAGCTATCGCCCTTACATAGAGGCCCTCTGCGACCGAGTCGGGCTTCCCGCCGACTGCACCTTTTCCACCCCCTTCCCTCTGGACGCCCACTCCCTGGCGCCTGGGGAGGCGGAGCGGCTTGCCGCCCTGGCCGCGGACCTGGCCGGGCTCTCTCCGCCGGAGTGGCCGGAGGGGGCGGCCGGGCCGGAGGACCTCGAGCCGGAGCACCGGGCAACCATCCGGGTGCTGGCGCGGGCCGTGGCCGAGCTGGAGGGACTTTCCCTTGCGCCCCTGCTGCGGGCGGTTGCGGTGGTGGGCGGGCCGGCCAAGGCCCGGGCACTGCGCGAGGCGGCGCAGCGCCTCTCCGCCTTGGTAGGCGAAGCCCTGTACCTGGGAGACAGCATCACCGACGCGGAGGCGCTCTCCCTGGTGCGGACGGCCGGTGGGGTGGCGGTGGCCTTCAACGGCAACCGTTACGCCCTGGCGGCGGCGGAAATAGCCGTTCTTTCCCCTCACGCCGGCCCCATCCTGGCCCTGGCCGCCGTGCACGCCCGGGGCGGGCCCCAGGCGGTGCGGGATCTGGTGGCCTCCTGGCCGGAAGCGGCCCGGGATCGAAATTTCGCTCCCGGGTGGAAACCGGAATACGCCCGGGCGGAAATGCTGTTTGTAGAGGAGCAGGATTTTGAAACCCTGGTAGCCCGCAGCGAAGCCGTGCGCCGCCGGGTGCGGGGCGAGGCCGTGGGCAGCCTGGGCTGAGCCCATTGGGTCTCTATCCCAGCTCGGGCCGGCTGTCCTGGTTTCCGCGAGTACCTAAAGCGTGCCGGGTACCGAACTCCGCCAACCCCAGTTCGGTCGGCTAAGCGACCGGTACGAGGGGGAACCAGGACAGCCGGCGCCGGCCGGGACAAACCCGAGGTGAATCGAATCGATTAAGGAAGGGGAGAACAAAGTGGCCAGACGAGCTCTGATCAGCGTTTCGGACAAGCGGGGCCTGGACGTTTTCGCCCGGGGATTAAAGGAGCTGGGATTCGAGATCATCTCCACCGGCGGCACGGCCAGGTCCCTGGAAGGCTGGGGAGTCGCGGTTACGCCGGTAAGCCGGGTCACCGGTTTCCCCGAAATCCTCGAGGGCCGGCTCAAGACCCTTCATCCCCTGATCCACGGCGGCATTCTGGCCAAACGGGTGCCGGAGCACCTGGAGCAACTCGCGGTCCAGGGCATCGAGCTTATCGACCTGGTGGTGGTGAACCTCTATCCCTTCCGCGAGACGGTAAGCCGGCCGGGGGTAACCCTGGAGGAGGCCATAGAGAACATCGACATCGGCGGGCCCAGCCTGGTCCGCGCCGCGGCCAAGAACCACGCCTACGTTACCGTGGTGGTAAACCCGGAGCGCTATCCCCTGGTGCTGGAGCAGTTACGCAGCAAGGGCGAGGTGGATGCCGAGACCCGTTTCGCGCTGGCGGTGGAGGCCTTTGCCCACACCGCCGCCTACGACGCCGCCATCGCCCAGTACCTCTCCAACGTCCGGGTGGGCTCTCCCTTCCCGCCCGTGGTGGCCCTGGTGGGCGAGAAGGTGCAGGATCTGCGGTACGGCGAGAACCCCCACCAGCGGGCGGCCTTCTACCGCGAGGTGGGCGCCACCGGAGGGCTGGCCTTTGCCCGGCAGCTTCAGGGCAAGGAGCTGTCCTTCAACAACCTGATGGATACCCAGGCCGCCTGGGCCCTGGTGCGCGAGCTTCCCGCTCCGGCCGCGGTGGTGATCAAACACAACAATCCCTGCGGGGCGGCCGTGGCCGGCTCCCTGAGCGAGGCCTACCGCAAGGCCTTCGAGGCCGATCCCACCTCGGCCTTCGGCGGCATCGTGGGGCTGAACGCGCCCGTAGATGAGGCCACGGCCCGGGAACTGGCCAAGATCTTCCTGGAAGTGGTGGTGGCTCCGGGTTACAGCCCCGAGGCCCTGGAGGTGCTCCGCCAGAAGGAGGCGCTGCGGCTGCTGGAAATCCCGGCCGCGCCCGAAGGCCGGCAGTGGGACGTAAAGGCCCTGGGCGGAGGCTTCCTGGTACAGGAGGCCGACGTGGTAGACGCCGCTCCGGAAGAGTGGCGGGTGGTAACCAGGCGGGCCCCCACCGAGGCGGAAAAGCAGGAGCTGGCCTTTGCCTGGAAGGTGGTCAAGCACGTCAAGTCCAACGCCATCGTGGTCACCAAGAACCGGGTCACCCTGGGTGTGGGTGCCGGCCAGATGAACCGGGTGGGCGCGGCCAAGATCGCCCTGGAGCAGGCGGGAGAGGCGGCCAGGGGCGCGGTGCTGGGCTCGGACGCCTTCTTCCCCTTCCCGGACACGGTGGAAGTGGCGGCCAAGGCGGGAATCACGGCCATCATCCAGCCCGGCGGTTCGGTGCGGGACCAGGAGTCCATCGACGCCTGCGACCGCTACGGCCTGGCCATGGTTTTCACCGGCAAGCGCCATTTCAAGCACTAAAAGAAAGATCGAGGTGCCGAGCGTGGAGGAGCCTAAACCGGCCTGGACCTATCGCGACGCCGGCGTGGACATCGACGCCGGCGAGCGGGCGGTGGAACTGATGCGGCCGGCGGTGGAGAGCACCCGGCGGCCGGAGGTGCTGGGAGGTATCGGCGGGTTCGGCGGCTTCTTCGCCCTGGAGATCGGCCGCTACCGGCGGCCGGTGCTGGTGGCCGGAACGGACGGGGTGGGCACCAAGCTGCGCCTGGCCATTGAACTCGGCCGGCACCGCAGCGTGGGCGTAGACGTGGTGGCCATGTGCGTCAACGACATCCTGGTGCACGGCGCCGAACCCCTGTTCTTCCTCGATTATTTGGCCATGGGCCGGCTGGTGCCCGAGAAGGCGGCGGAGATCGTGGCCGGGGTGGCCGAAGGCTGCCGCCTGGCCGGGTGTGCCCTTCTGGGCGGGGAGACGGCGGAGATGCCCGGCTTCTACCCGGCCGAGGACTACGACCTGGCCGGCTTTGCCGTGGGCATCGTGGAGCGGGAGGCTCTGATCGACGGCTCGGCCATCCGGCCGGGTGACCGGCTGCTGGGCCTGGCCTCCAGCGGCCTGCATTCCAACGGGTTCTCCCTGGCCCGCAAGGTGCTGCTGGAGGTGGCCGGATACTCCCTGCGGGACCGCGTGCCCGCCCTGGGGTGCGAGCTGGGCGAGGAACTGCTGCGGCCCACCCGCATCTACGTGCGCTCCGTGCTGCCCCTGGCCCGGGAAGGCCGCCTCCGGGGGATGGCCCACATTACCGGCGGCGGCCTGCTGGACAACCTGGCCCGCATCCTTCCGCCCGGAACCAAGGCGGTGCTGGAGCCGGGAAGCTGGCCGGTGCCGCCCATCTTCGAGCTCATCCGGGAGGCGGGCAACGTGCCGCCTCGGGAAATGGCCCGCACCTTTAACCTGGGCCTGGGCCTGGTGCTGGCAGTGGCTCCCGAGGAGGCGGAGACCGTACGCCAGAGGCTCATGGCCGCCGGCGAGCAGTGCTACCTGGTGGGCCGGGTCGAGGCGGGCAACCGCGAAGTAGAGGTGGTTACGGCTCGGTAGCGCACCGGGCCGCTTCAGGCCATATTTCCTTGGTCCCGGGCGGTCGCGGGTTCTTCCCGTTCGTACTGTCACCTCGCCGGCCTAACTAAGGCTTGGGCTTCGCGCTCCGGCGGGCTGCCGGCGCAGGCGCCATCCATGGCGCCGCGCCGCTCCGGCCGTCCTGAGGCCTGGCGCCCGCCTCCGCGCTCGCCCTCGCCAAGTTCGGCGCCCGGCGAGGTGCCAATGTACTCAGGGAAGAACTCGCGACCGCCCGCCAACTACTTGTATTGACGCGGGAGCGGAGGATAGATTATGAAGGTACTGGTAGTAGGAAGCGGCGGCCGGGAGCACGCCCTGGCCTGGAAACTGGCTCAGAGCCCGGAGGTTACGGAGCTCTTCTGCGCCCCGGGCAACGCCGGCATCGCCGAGATCGCCCGCTGCGTGCCCCTCAAGGCCGAGGACGTGGAAGGTCTGGCGGCCTTCGTGCGGCAGGAGGCAATCGACTTAACCGTGGTGGGCCCGGAGGCACCCCTGGTGGCCGGGCTGGCGGATGCCCTATCGGCGGCCGGCAAGGCGGTATTCGGCCCCACCCGGGCGGCCGCGGCGATCGAGGGGAGCAAGGTCTGGGCCAAGCGCCTCATGGCCAGGCACGGCCTGCCCACCGCCCGCTTTGAGGTCTTTTCGGACCTGGCGGCGGCGCGGGGCTACCTGTCCGCCACTTCCGGGCCCTGGGTGATCAAGGCCGACGGGCTGGCCGCCGGCAAGGGAGTGGTGGTGGCCGAGGAAAGGGACGAGGCGGAGCGGGCGCTGGTGTCCCTCATGTCCGAGCGGGTCTTCGGGTCCGCGGGAGAGCGGGTGGTGATCGAGGAAAGGCTCGAGGGCGAGGAGGTAAGCGTGCTGGCCGTAACCGACGGCCGGGAGCTGCTGGTACTTCCCTCCGCCCAGGACCACAAGCGCGCCTTCGACGGTGATGCCGGCCCCAACACCGGCGGCATGGGCGCCTACGCCCCCTGTCCCTTCCTCACCCCCGAGGCGGCCCGTCAGGTAGAAGAGAGAATCCTGCGGCCGCTTCTGGCCGGCCTGGAGGCGGAAGGCATCACCTACCGGGGCGTTATCTACGCCGGGCTGATGCTCACCTCCCGGGGGCCGCAGGTGCTGGAGTTCAACTGCCGCTTCGGCGACCCCGAGGCCCAGCCCCTGCTGCTGGGCCTGGAAGGCGATTTCCTGGGGGCGCTTTACGGCGCGGCCCGGGGCCGGCTGGAACGAGTGAACTTGCGCTGGCGCGGAGGCAGCGCCGCCTGCGTGGTGCTGGCCTCGGAGGGCTATCCCGGGTCGTACCGGACCGGCGAGGAGATCACGCTGCCCTCCGGGTTGCCCCCGGAAACGGTCATCTTTCACGCCGGGACCGCCCGGCGGGACGGGAAGCTGGTTACCTCGGGCGGACGGGTCATGGGAGTTACCGCCCGGGGGGAGACCCTGCCGGCCGCCCTGGAAAAGTGCTACCGGGTGGCGGAGGAAGTGCGTTTTTCCGGCAAGTTCTACCGCCGGGACATCGGCCGCCGGGCCCTGGCCCGCAGCGAGGCGTTAAGAACCTCTTGTCATGGGAGCCAAAAGGCACTAGAATAATACCCAGAATTGACCACAACCGAACAGGGCAGTCGAGCAGAGACGAGGGGAGTTCGAGCCAGAAGAGCTGAGACGAGGCTGGTCATTGCCGGCGCTCGGTCTGGGCGCCGGTTTAATTTTTCCGGGAAGGGGAAGCAGGACGTGAAAGAAGTCCTCCGCAAGCTTAGCCAGAGGCAGGAACTGAGCCAGGAAGATATCGACGGGGTGGTTGACGGCCTTCTGGAAGACCGTTTCACCTCCGCGCAGGTGGCGGGCTTTCTCATGGGTCTGCTCATGAAGGGGCCGACCACGGCGGAAATAGCCGCCATTGCCCGGGCCATGCGGCGGGTGTGCGTGGTGATCCGGCCCCGGGTGGAGGGAGAACTGACCGACACCTGCGGGACCGGCGGCGGGCTCACCACCTTCAACGTGAGCACGGCCAACGCCCTGCTCTCGGCCGCCGCCGGGGTGAGAATTGCCAAGCACGGCTCGCGATCCATATCCGCCTCCTCGGGAAGCGCCGACGTTCTGGAAGCCCTGGGCATACCGGTGGAGCTAGAACCGCACCAGGCGGAACGGCTCATCGAAGACGTGGGCTTTTCCTTTCTCTACGCTCCCAACTTTCACCCGGTAATGATGAAGGTCTTCGGGCCCGAGAGCGACCTGGGGATCAAGACCGTGTTCTTCACCGTCATCGGCCCTCTGATCAACCCGGCCGGGGCCAGGTGTCACGTGCTGGGCGTGTACCGGCCGGATCTGGTGGAGCAGGTGGCAGAGGTGGCGCTGGAGGTGGGACTGAGCCACGCCATGGTGGTGCACGGCCTGGACGGGGTGGACGAGATTTCGCTGCTGGGCGAAACCCGGGTGGCGGAGGTCAGGAACGGGCGGATAGAGCACTATACCGTGTGCCCCGAGGACTTCGGGTTCTCCCGCTGCCACCTGGATGAAGTTCGCGGCGGCCCGCCGGAGTACAACGCCCGGGTTATCCTGGACGTGTTCACCGGCCGGGATTCCGGTCCCAGGCGGGACATGATACTGCTCAACGCCGCCGCCACCCTGGTGGTGGCGGGCAAGGCGGAATCCCTGGAGAAAGGCGTGGCCCTGGCGCGCCGGACGCTGGAGTCGGGCGAGGCCCTGGCCAAGCTGGAGGAGATAAGAGCCCGGGCCCAGGAACTGAGGAGAGATGCGGCTTGAACCTGCCCGACGCCATTCTGCGTACCCGGGGACGGGGAGCGGTGCCGGTAATCGCCGAGGTCAAGCGGCTGATACCCAAGCTGGCCGCCGAGGCCGGGCGGGGCCCGGACGGGCGGGACGCCGGCCGTCTTGCGGAATGTTACCGCCGGGGCGGGGCCTGCGGGATCTCCCTGGTCACCGAGCGCCGCCACTTCGGAGGCCGGCCGGAAGAGGACGTTCCTTTGGTTCTCCGGTCCACGCCCCTGCCGCTCCTGATTAAGGACTTCATCTCCGAAGCCGCGCAGGTAGACTGCTATGCCCGCCTGGTGACCTCGGTCGACCCGGCCTGCCTGGGCCGGGTGAGCCTGCTGCTCATAGCCCACCGGGTGGGAGACGATTTGCCGGAACTGCTGGAGCGCGTCCACTCCTGGGGCATGCTGGCCCTGGTGGAAACCAGGGGGCCGGAAGACCTGCCCCTGATTGCCGGCGCCGAACCGTGGCTGGTGGGGATAAACAACAAGGACATAGACCGGTTGGAGGTGGGAGAAGACGGGGTGCGGATCGACAGGGAGATGCTGGCTCCCTACCGGGAACTCCTGCCTCGAAGTTTGATCGTGAGCGAGAGCGGTCACCGCACTCCGGAGGACGTGCGGTGCTCCCTGAAAGCCGGGGCGGATGCGGTGCTGGCCGGCACCGCCTTCATGCTGGCCGAAGACCCGGCGGAGGCGGTGGCCGCCTTTGTGACCGCCGGGGAGGTGGCGCCGTGGTCCGGGTGATGGTGTGCGGCCCGCGCACCGAGGCCGAAATAGACATGCTGGCGGAGGCCGGGGTAGACGCCGTGGGGCTGATCACCGAGGTGTGGCAGCCCCTGGCCTGTAACCTGAGCCGGGAGGAGGCCCGCCGGCTGGCTGCGCGCCTGCCGCCTTTTGTGGCCGCGATCCTGGTCCTTACCGAGGAGCGGCCGGACGAGGTATGCCGGCTGGTGGAGCGCGTGCGCCCCGCCGCGGTCCAGCTCCACGGGTTCAATTCGCCCTCCCAGGTGGCGTTGCTCCGCGAGAGGCTGCCGGTGAAGATCATCAAGACCCTGCACCTCGACGGAGACCGCCTGCTGGGCGACAAGCCTCCGGAGCAGGCGGCGGCCGAGTACCTGGAGGCCGGTGCGGATGCCCTGCTCCTGGACCGCTTTCACCGGGGAAAGGTCGGCGCCACGGGTTTGGTGGTGGATTTCGTCCTGGCCCGGCGGCTGCGGCAGGCGGCGCAGCCCCGGCCCCTCATTCTCGCCGGAGGCCTGAACGCCGCCAACGTCGCCCGCGCCGTCCGCACCGTGCGCCCCTTTGGCGTAGACGTCTTCAGCGGCGTCACCACCGCGGGCCGGCTCAATCCGCGCAAGGTGCGTGCCTTCCTGCAGGCTGCCCGGCGCGCCTGATGCCCGCCCGGCCGGCAGAGCCATCGGCACGAGGGGGAACCGGAAGCCGAACGGCGCCGGAGCGAGCCATGGCCGCCGCTAGTCAAGGGTTTTTCGGAAGCGCAGTGCGGCCAGGAGGAGGGTGCCGCAGCCGAAGACCACCAGCACGGTCGCCTGGGTAAGGAGCAAGTCCAGGCCGGCGCCCTTGAGGATGATGCCGCGCAGGATCTCAAGGAAATAGGTTAGCGGTATGAGATTGCCCAGCCATCGGATCACCGCAGGCATGGCCTCCCGGGGAAAGACAAAGCCCGAGAGGAGCACGCTGGGCAGGACCAGAGCCATGGTGGCCTGCATTGCCTGGAGTTGGGTGCGCGCCACCGTGGAAATGAGCAGGCCCAACCCCAAGGCCCCCAGGAGAAAGAAAAGTGATAGTGCGGCCAGGAGGCTGACGCTGCCGGCCATTCCCATTCCGAACCAAAAGGCGCCCACCAGAAAGATCAGGGTGACGTCCACGAAGGCTATGACCACGTAGGGGATGAGCTTGCCGATCACCAGCTCCGCGGGCCGCACCGGGGTCACGATCAGCTGCTCGAGCGTGCCCCGCTCCCGCTCGCGCACCATGGCGAAGGCGGTCAGCATCACGGTAATGTTCTGCATGATCAGGCCGATGAGCCCGGGAATGAAGAACCGGGCGCTCTCCATGTTCGGGTTGTACCAGACCTGAGGCCGCAACTCCAGGCCGCCGAGGGGGAGGCTCTTCCCGCTCCGCTCGAGCGCGGCCGCTATCGCCTTGGTCGAATGGACTCGGGCAATGAGTTCTCCGGCCTGCAGCGCGGCGCGCGCGGTGGTGGGGTCGGTTCCGTCCACGATGAACTGCACGACCGCCGTCTCCCCTCTGGCCAGGGCGCGGCCGTAGCCGGGCGGAACGACCAGGGCCGCCTTGACCTCTCCGCCGATAATCAGCCGCTCCAGTTCCGGCCGGCTTAGAGGATAGGCGGTAAAATGGAAGTACCCGGAGGCCGCGAAGGCAGAGACCAGTTCCCGGCTGGCCCGGGTCCGGTCGCCGTCCAGTACCGCGGTTTGAATCTCGTCCACGTCCATGGTCACGGTGTAGCCGAAGACAAGGAGCATCAACAGCGGGAGGGCAAAGCTGATCACCAGGCTCGGGCGGTCCCTTCTGATGTGCAGGACCTCTTTTTTGATCACCGCCCACAGTCGCGTGACCCGCATTATTCTCCGCCTCCGTGGGTCCCGAGCTCCATGGCCCTGCCCCGCCGGGTCAGTGCGATGAAAACGTCTTCCAGCAACAGTACGCCTTCGGCGGCCTTGAGTTCCCGGGGAGGCCCCGCGGCCAGGAATCGCCCGCGGTACATGAAGGCCACCCGGCTACATTGTTCCGCCTCGTCCATGTAGTGGGTGGTCACCACTACCGTAACCCCTTGCGCCGCCAGGCCGTGAAGGATTGCCCAGAACTCGCGCCTGGAAACCGGATCTACACCCGCGGTCGGTTCGTCCAGAAAGAGCAGCGGCGGGCGGTGCACCAGCGCGCAGGCCAGGGCCACCCGCTGTTTCCAGCCGCCGGAAAGAGTATGGACCGGGGTGCGGGTTTGCGGTTCCAGACCGGTGGCGGTGACGGCCGAGGCAATCGCCTCCCCCCGCGCCTTTACGGGAACACCGTAAGCGGCGGCGTAGAACTCCAGATTCTCCCTTACCGTTAGGTCCTCATAAAGGCTGAAACGCTGTGAGACGTACCCGATGCTTTCCTTTATGCGCTCCGGCTCCCGGGCAATGTCGTAGCCCAGTACCTCGCCCCTTCCGGCGGAGGGGCGGAGGAGGCCGCACAGCATCCTGACGGTGGTGGACTTGCCCGAGCCGTTCGGCCCGAGAAGGCCGAATATCTCGCCCTCGTCCACCCGGAAGCTGATGTTATCTACCGCCGTCAAGTTGCCGAACCGCCGCGTCAGGCCCTCAACTACAATGGCCGCCATATCCGCTACTCCTCGAGCCTCACGTCTGCGGGCATGCCCGGCTTCAGCAGGCCCGCGCCTTCCTCCACCGCCACCCGCACGGCGAAGACGGTCTCGGCCCTCCCCTCGGGAGTCTGGACGTTGCGGGGGGTGAACTCCGCCTCCGCCGCGATGTGCACCACCCGTCCGGAAAACTCCTTGTCCGGGAAGGAGTCAACGGCGATTGCCGCACGTTGGTCCAGGCGGACCCGGCCGATATCCGGCTCGGGCACAAAGATCCTGACCCACAGGTCGTCCAGCCGGGAAATGGTGAAGGCCGGAGTTCCCTGGGCCACCGTTTCGCCCTGCTCAACCAGTCGTCCGGTTACCGTGCCCTCAACCGGCGCCCGGAGCACCGTTCGGTCCAGGTTAAGCTGCGCCAGATCCCGCGCCGCCCTCGCCTGGGCCACGGCGGCTTCCAGACTGCGTATGGTTTCTCCGGTCGTGCCGGCCCTTATCAGGTCAAGGTTGGCGCGGGCGGCTTCCGTGGCCGCCTGCCGCGCCGCCAGTTGCTCGGCCGCGCCGTCCCGCGCGTCTCGGGCGGTGTCAACCTGCTGCTGCGGAACCGCTCCCTGGGCGTGAAGCTCTTCCAGGCGCCTCAACTCCCGTTCCGCCGCGGCCAGCGCCACTTCCGCCTGCTTCTCCGCCGCCTCTGCCTGCTTCACGGCGGCCTCCGCCGCCCGAATCTGCTGCTCGCGCGATCCGGCCCGCGCCTCCGCCAGTCGGGCCTCGGCCGCCTTCAGCGCGGCCTCGGCCTGGGCCAGTTGCAGGCGGGCAGTGGAAGCGTCCAGCCGTGCCAGCACCGTACCGGGCTTTACGCGCTCCCCCTCCGCCACCGCGACGTGCTCCACCCGGCCTGCCGCCTCAAAGGCTACCCGGACCTCGGTGGCCTCAATGTAGCCCGAAAACGTCAGCTGCCGGTGGTCGCGGCCGCCGATCGAACGGTAAAAATGGCCGAGGGCGGCGACCGCCGCCAGTACCAGGACGATCAGGACCGTCCGCGTTACCTTCCTACCGGCCACGGTTTCTCACCCCGTCCAGGAAGATGGTGGTGATGGTCTCCAGCACTTCCTCTTCATCAAATCGGACGTATCTATCCCCGTCCAGAAACTCTTTCCAGATGACGAAAATGCCCAGCATGCCCACCAGACACCGCACGGCAATCTGGGGGTTCAGGGGACGCAGGCGGCCCTGTTCCTGCTGCTGACGGTAGAAGGCCTCGGCCTGGGCCGTGGCCCGCAGAATTATCTCCCTGATGAACTGGTCGCGCAGGTCGTCCCGAAAAAGCGCCTCGGCGAGGAAGACCTTCAGAAGCGGCGCGCTCTTCTTGATTACGTCCAGACGGTCGCGAAGGGCGTCCTTGAGGGCGTCCTCCTGGCTTTTGCCTTCGATACGCTCCAGAAGTGGGGGCAGCGTCTCCATTACCAGGGAGACGACGAGATTGAGCAGCAGCTCCTTCTTGGTGGGAAAGTAGCGGAAGATCGTGCCCTCGGCCACCCCCGCCTCCCGGGCGATTTCTGCGGTAGTGCTTCGCTCAAAACCCTTGCGGGCAAAGACCCGCCCCGCCGCAGCCAGGATTTCCGCACGGCGATCGGTGGACGGCTTCCTGGGGACCACCATTATACCCTCTTTCAAGTGAGTACTCACTCATCAATACTATAGAGCACTCCTCCCGGCCCGTCAAGACCGATTCGGGTCGAATCGGGATCCACGTCGCATTCTACGCGCTGGCAATAGCATTGTTACTGTCTTCCCTTTTTGTATCAGCTGGTACGCATTTCCGGCTTCTTCAATGGTATTGGTCTTGCCGGGTATTGGTCTGCTGCTGTTTCTAATACTGAACATGCGCCGCCTGCTTGGGCCTGACACCGACCCGGTTGCCGTAGGCCTTGCGGTGAGCGCCGGCTTGGTGTTATCATAAGTAAGAATTCCTACGAGAGGAAGCCGTTTCTGCCATGAGCACGGAGCTCTTCTGTCGCCTGCCGGCCGGCATGAGGGACTGCCTCCCTCCCGAGGCGGAGCGGCGCCGCCGCCTTACCCAGCTTCTGGCCGACCTCTTCGACCGCTGGGCCTATCAGGAGATACTTACCCCCACTCTCGAGCGCCAGGAAGTGTTCGCCGAGGAAGGGAGACGGGTTTTCCAATTCGCCGACGAGGGCGAGCTGGTGGTCCTGCGGCCGGAGATAACCGCCGCCGTGGCCCGGGTAGTGGCCACCTATTACCGCGATGCACCCAGACCCCTGCGCTTTTTTTATGCCGGCAACGTTTTTCGCCGGGACCCGCCCCAGGCGGGCCGCCTGCGGGAATTCGGTCAGGCCGGAGTGGAACTCCTGGGAGTGCGCAACCCCTGGGCCGACGCCGAGGTCATAGCCCTGGCCATCGAGGCCCTGCGGGAGAGCGGGCTTAAGGAATTCCGGCTGGGCATGGGTCAGGTTCAGGTTACCCTGGGAATGCTGAAGGAGTTGGGCCTGAGCCCCGAAGCGGAGGAGGAGCTGAAGCAGGCCCTGGCCGCACGGGACTATGTGGCTCTGGAGACCTCGGCCTCCCGCTACCGTGTCGTGGATAAGGTGGAAGCTCTGATGGCCCTGCGCGGGGGCCGCGAGGTGCTGGAGCGGGCGCGCTCCCTGGCCGCGAGTTCCGAGGCGAGGTTTGGCCTGGAGGGCCTGGCCCAGGTGTGGGAGGCCCTGGAGGCCGCCGGGCTGGCCGAGTATCTCTTCCTGGACCTGGCACTGCTCCGGGACTTCCAGTATTATACGGGTGTGGTCTTCGAAGGCTACGCCGCCGGTCTGGGCTTCCCGGTTCTGGGCGGGGGCCGCTACGACCAGCTCCTGTACCGCTACGGGCTGGACCTGCCGGCCACGGGTTTTGCCCTGGGGCTGGAACGGCTGCTGAGCGCCCTGCCCGAAGCGGCCGGACCCGGCCCCCAGGATCAAGCGGTGCTGGTGGCGGGCCGGAGGCTGGACCTGGTTCTGGCCCGGGCGCAGGAACTGCGCCGGGAGGGCCGGCGGGTGGAGATGGACCTGGAGCACCGCACCCGGGAAGAGGCGGAGGCTTACGCCGCCGGCCGGGGACGGTTGCCGCTTGAATGGGTAGGATGAAGCCGGCCGGGGTGCCGAATACCCTGGCATGTGGGAAGGGATGATATTGCTTACCATTGCTCTATCCAAGGGCCGCCTGGCCCCGGAAACCCTGGCGCTTCTGGCCCGGGCCGGGCTGCCGGTGGGGGACCTCTCGGAGGACGACCGCCGGCTGCTCATCGAGTACCCGGGCGCCGGCATCCGCTATCTCTGGTGCCGGCCGACGGACGTGCCGGTTTACGTGGAGTACGGGGCCGCCGACCTGGGCGTCGCCGGAAAGGACAGTCTCCTGGAAAGCGGAGCGGAGGTAGTGGAACTGGCCGACCTGCGGTTCGGCTTCTGCCGCCTGGTGGTGGCCGTGCCGCGGCGGCTGTGGGAAGAAGCCGGGGGAGAAGAGGGGTTCAGCCTGCGCCTGCTGCAGGGGCGGCGGGCGGCCACCAAGTTCCCGCGGGTGGCGGAAACCTACTTTCGTTCTCTGGGCCTGCAGGTAGAGATCATACGGCTGCACGGCAACATAGAGCTGGCTCCCCAGGTGGGCCTGGCGGACCTGATCGTGGATCTGGTATCCTCGGGCAAGACCCTGGCCGCCAACGACCTCCTGGCCGTGGCCGAGATAGCCGCCTGCACGGCCAGGCTGGTGGCCAACCGGGCCAGCTTCCACCTGCAGCACGAGCAGCTTCGGCAGGTGGTGGCCGGCCTCAAGGCGAGTACCCAAACAGGGTAACCGGTCCGCAGTTCTTGAAGGGTGTGCTGGTTTTCCCCGAGTTTAAGGTTGCACCTCGCGGCCAGGAGCAGGGAGGAAGCGGCGTCATGAAGATAATCGAGGCCGGGGCCAGAGAGGCGCTGCAGGAAGTGGCGGCGGGCCGCCGTCTGGTTCTGGAGCAGTACGAAGATGAGGTCAGGCCTATATTGGCCGCGGTCCGGACCGAGGGAGACGCGGCCCTGTGCCGCTTCACCGCCCGCTTCGACGGGGTGGAGCTCGAGCCCTCGCGCCTGCGGGTCACGGAGGAAGAGGTTCGGCAGGCCTGCGAGCGGGTCGACGAGGGCTTTCTGGCCGCGCTGCTCGAAGCCAAGAAGAACATAGAAACGTACCAGCGCGCCCGCCTGCCCCGGGGAGGGCTGGAGGTAGTGGGCGCCGGCAACCTGGTGGGCCACCTGGTACGGCCCCTGTCGCGGGTGGGCATCTACGTGCCCGGCGGAACCGCCGCCTACCCCTCTTCGGTGCTCATGAACGCCCTGCCGGCGCGGGTGGCCGGGGTAAGGGAGGTCGCCATGGTGACCCCCCCGGCCCCGGACGGAAGCGTCAATCCCTACACCCTGGTGGCCGCGGCCGAAGCCGGGGTCACGGAGATCTACCGGGTGGGCGGGGCCCAGGCCGTGGCCGCCCTGGCCTACGGGACCGAAACGGTGCCGGCGGTGAACAAGATCACCGGGCCGGGCAACGCCTACGTGGCCGCGGCCAAGCGGCTGGTATACGGCCGGGTGGACATCGACATGGTGGCCGGCCCCAGTGAGATCGTCGTAATAGCCGACGGCTCGGCACCGGCGGCGTACGTGGCGGCCGACCTCCTGTCACAGGCCGAGCACGACGCCCGGGCTCTGGCGGTGCTGCTGACTCCCGAGCCGGATCTGGCCCGGGCCGTAGCCCGCGAGGTCGAGGTCCAGTTGGCCGAACTGCCGCGGGAGGCCATCGCCCGGCGGGCGGTGGAGGAGAACGGCTGGCTCATGGTCACCGCCGACCTGGAAGAAGCCCTGGAGCTGGCCAACCTCCTGGCGCCCGAGCACCTGGAACTCCTGGTGGCCGAACCGTGGCGCTGGCTGGACCGGGTGCAGAACGCCGGCGCCGTATTCCTGGGCCCTTACAGCCCCGAACCGGTGGGGGACTACTGGGCCGGCCCCAATCATGTGCTGCCCACGGGCGGAGCCGCCCGGTACGCCTCGGCGCTGGGGGTGGAGGACTTCGTGAAGCGGATCAGCGTCATCGGCTACTCGGCGGCGGGACTGGCGCAGGCCGGGCCGGGGATAGTGAGGCTGGCCGAGGCCGAGGGCTTGGGCGCCCACGCGCGGGCGGTGAGAAAGCGGTTGGAGGGAGGAGACCGATGGAACGCCGGGCCACGGTGAGCCGCACCACGGCCGAAACCGACATCGCCGTTACCCTGAACCTGGACGGTCAGGGCAGATTTCAGGGCACCAGTTCCCTGGGCTTTCTCGATCACATGCTCCACCTCTGGACGGTGCACGGCGGCTTCGATCTGGAGCTCTTTGTGCAGGGAGACCTGAAGGTGGACGCCCACCACACGGTGGAGGATCTGGGCCTCTGCCTGGGCCGGGCCTGGCGGCAGGCTCTGGGCGAAGCCCGGGGAATCCGGCGCTACGGAAGCATCGTGCTGCCCATGGACGAAGCCCTGGTACTGGCGGCGGTGGATCTCAGCGGCCGCCCCTACCTGGCCTACGAGGTGGACGTGCCTGCCTGCCGCCTGGGAGACCTGGACGCCGAGCTGATCCCCGAGTTCCTCCGCGCCTTCGTGCAGGAGGCGGGTCTCACCCTGCACCTGCGCCGGCTGGCGGGGAAAAACGGGCACCACCTGATCGAGGCGGTGTTCAAGGGCCTGGCCCGGGCCCTGGCCGAGGCCGCCGAACCGGACCCGCGCCGAACGGACGTGCCCTCTACTAAAGGCCGGCTGGGGTGGTAGGAGTGCTGGCGGTAGTCGACTACGGCATGGGCAACCTGCGCAGCGTACATAAGGCTCTGGAGAAGCTGGGCTACGCCGCGGCCGTCACTTCCGATCCCCGCACCGTTGAGCGGGCGCAGGGTATTGTGCTTCCCGGCGTGGGGGCCTTCGCCGACGCCGCCCGCCGTCTGCGAGAACTGGGCCTGGACGAGGTTATCCGCCGGGCGGTGGCCGCGGGCCGGCCCTTCCTGGGCATCTGCCTGGGCCTCCAGCTTCTGTTTGAGGTCAGCGAGGAAAACGGCCCGCATCAGGGCCTGGGGATCTTCCCCGGCCGGGTGCGGCGGCTGGGCCCGGAGCTCAAGGTGCCCCACATGGGCTGGAACCAGGTGGAGCGGGTGCGGCCCTCGCCCCTGTTTTCCGGCGTTCCCGACGGCGTGCCCTTCTACTTCGTTCACTCCTACTACGCCGATCCCGCCGACCCGGAGCTGGTGCTGGCCGCCACCGATTACGGCCGGTCCTTTCCCTGCGTGGTGGGCAGGGGAGTGGTTTTCGGCGTGCAGTTCCACCCTGAAAAAAGCAGCCGCTGGGGGCTGAAGCTCCTATCTAACTTCGGGGAGATGGTGGCCCGATGCTGGTGATACCGGCCATCGACCTGCGTTCCGGCCGCTGCGTGCGCCTGTTTCAGGGCCGTGCCGACCGGGAAACCGTATACTCGGACGACCCCGTGGCCGTGGCCCGGCGCTGGGAGGCTCTGGGCGCGGCCTGGCTCCACGTGGTGGATCTGGACGGTGCCTTTGCCGGCCGGCCGCAGAACCGGGAGATAGTGCGCCGAATCGTAGGGGCGGTAAGCATTCCGGTGCAGCTCGGCGGTGGCATCCGCACCTGGGAGGACCTGGAGTCGACCCTGGACCTGGGAGTGAAGCGGGTCATCCTGGGCACGGCGGCGGTCACCCGGCCGGATCTGGTCAGGCGGGCCTGCGCGGTTTTCGGCGAGGCCGTGGCGGTGAGCCTGGACGCCAGGGAAGGCCGGGCGGCGGTTGCCGGGTGGGAAGCGGCCGCCGAAGCCTCGGTGTTGGACCTGGCCGCCTCCCTGCGGGAGTGGGGCCTGGCCCGCATAATCTATACCGACGTGTGGCGGGACGGCACCCTGGCCGGTCCCAATCTGGAGGCCACCCGCGAGGTGGCCCGGGCCAGCGGCCTCAAGGTAATCGCCGCGGGCGGGGTATCTTCTCTAGAGGACATCCAGGCCCTCAAGGAGCTCGAGCCCTTGGGCGTGGAGGGCGTGATCGTGGGCCAGGCCCTGTACACCGGGGCGGTGGATCTAAAGGCGGCCTTGACCCTGGCCGCCGGCTAAGCGAGCAACCTACGCCTGAGCTATCCTCAGTCGCCGGCGGCAGTCACGGTTGGGCCGAGTAACTAAAGCGTGCCGGGCACCGAACTCCCCTTTCCTTAGTTCGGTCGGCTAAGCGGTCGGTACGAGGGGGAACCGGGACTGCCGGCGTGAAAGTGAAGACCCGTCATACCTGACGTGAGAGGAGGCCTGCCCGGGCCATGCTTACCAAGCGTATAATCCCCTGCCTCGACGTGCACCGCGGCCGGGTGGTGAAGGGTACCCGGTTTGTGAACCTCCGGGACGCCGGCGACCCGGTAGAGCTGGCCGCCTACTACGACCGCGAAGGCGCGGACGAGCTGGTGTTCCTGGACATCAGCGCCTCCGCCGAAGACCGGCCCATCTTGCGGGACCTGGTGTGGCGCACCGCCGGAGAGGTGTTCATCCCCTTCACCGTGGGCGGAGGCCTGCGGAGCCTGGAGGACATCCGCATGATCCTGGAGGCGGGAGCGGACAAGGTTTCCCTTAACACCGCCGCGGTGCAGAACCCCGACCTGGTGGCCGAGGCGGCGCGCCGCTTCGGGACCCAGTGCATCGTGGTGGCGATTGATGCCCGCCGCTGCGGGCCCGACCGCTGGGAAGTATACACCCACGGCGGCCGCCAGCCGACCGGCCTCGACGCCGTGGAGTGGGCCCGGCGGGTGGAAGACTTGGGCGCGGGTGAAATCCTGCTGACCAGCATGGACCGGGACGGCACCAAGGACGGCTACGACCTGGAGCTGACCCGGGCCATCAGCCGGGCGGTGAAGATCCCGGTAATCGCCTCCGGCGGCGCGGGCACCCTGGAGCACCTGTGGGAGGGCCTGGTGCTGGGAGAGGCAGACGCGGTCCTGGCCGCCTCCATCTTCCACTACGGCGAGTACACCATCCGCCAGGCCAAGGAATACCTGGCCCAGAAAGGGGTGCCGGTGCGGCCGTGGGAGTAGACCTTTCTGTCCTCAAGTTCGACGAGCGCGGGCTCATCCCCGCCGTAATACAGGACGAGAACGGCCGGGTGCTCATGCTGGCCTACATGAACCGGGAAGCGCTGGAGAAAACCCTGGCCGAAGGCCGCACCTGGTTCTTCAGCCGCAGCCGGGGCCGGCTGTGGCTTAAGGGCGAGACCTCCGGCCACTACCAGTACGTTCGCTCCATCGCCTACGACTGCGACGCCGACGCCCTCCTGGTCCGGGTGCGGCAGGAAGGGGTGGCCTGCCACGAGGGCCGCTACTCCTGCTTCCACAACTCCCTGAGCCGGGAAGGAAAGGAGCCGGAAGGGGGGCACCCCAATCCCCTGGCCCGGGCCCTGGAGGAACTGGTGGCGGTAATCGCCGAGCGGGACGAGCACCGGCCCGAAGGCGCCTACACCACCTACCTCTTCGAGCGCGGGGTGGACAAGATCGGCAAGAAGGTGGTCGAAGAGGCGGCGGAAACCATCATCGCCGCCAAGAACGCCGACCGGGAAGAAGTCGCCAGTGAAGCGGCCGACCTTCTCTACCACCTGCTGGTGCTGCTCAGGGCTTCGGGCGTGAGCCCGTCGGAAGTGGGGGAGGAACTATTAAGGCGTCGGCGGTGAAGGGCATGGACCCCGCGGACGATCTCCTGCGCGGCCTTAACCCCCGCCAGCGCGAGGCGGTAGAACACCCCGGCGGGCCGGTGCTGGTGCTGGCCGGAGCCGGCAGCGGCAAGACGCGGGTGCTCACCCACCGGGTGGCCTACCTGATACGCCGCCACCGGGTTCCTGCCGGCCGCATCCTGGCCATCACCTTCACCAATAAGGCGGCCAACGAAATGAAGGAGAGGCTCGAGGTCCTGCTGGGGGGCCAGGTGCGGGACCTGTGGGTCAGCACCTTTCACGCGGCCTGCGTGCGCATCCTGCGGCGGGACATTCCCGCCCTGGGCTATCCGAGGAGTTTTGTCATCTACGACGAGGCCGACCAGCAGGCGCTTCTGCGCCGGGGTCTCAAGGAGCTGAACCTGGACGAAAAGCGCTACCCGCCGCGCAGCCTGGCTGCAGCCATCGGCCAGCTCAAGAACCAGCTGTGGACCCCGGAGCGGGCGCAGCACGAGGCCCGCGACCTCTACGCCCGCCAGGTGGCCCGGGTCTACGCCTGGTACCAGGAGAAGCTGAAAGAGAACTTCGCCCTGGATTTCGACGACCTCATCATGCAGACCGTCATCCTTTTCCGGGAGCATCCGGAAATCCTCCGCTACTACCAGGAAAAGTTCCTGCACATACTGGTAGACGAGTACCAGGACACCAACCACGCCCAGTACGTGCTGGTCAGCCTCCTGGGGGCCCGGCACCGGAACGTCTACGTGGTGGGCGATCCCGACCAGTCCATTTACCGCTGGCGGGGGGCAGACATAAGAAACATCCTGGAATTCGAGCGCGACTACCCCGAGGCCCGGGTCATTCTTCTGGAGCAGAACTACCGCTCCACCCAGGCCATCCTGGAGGCGGCCAACGCCCTGATCCGTCAGAACCGGGAGCGGCCGGACAAGGCCCTGTGGACGGAAAACGACTACGGGCTGCCTCCGGTGGGCTACGAGGCGCTGGACGAGAGCGACGAGGCGCGGTTCGTGGCCCGGGAGATACTCCGGCTGCGCCAGGAAGAGGGCCGGCCCTTCAGCCATTTCGCCGTGCTCTACCGCACCCACGCCCAGTCCCGGGTCCTGGAAGAGTGCTTCCTCCGGCTGGGGCTGCCCTACGAGGTCTTCGGGGGGGTGCGCTTCTACGAGCGCAAGGAGATCAAGGACCTTCTGGCCTACCTCCGGGTGCTGGTCAACCCCGCGGACACGGTAAGCCTGGAGCGGATAATCAACGTGCCCCGGCGCGGGGTGGGAGACGTGACCTGGAGCCGCATCCTGGCCGAGGCGGCGGCGGGCGGCCGCACCGCCTGGGAGGTTCTGGCGGACGCCGGCCGCCTGGAAGGGGTGAGCCGGCGGGTGAAGAACAACCTTTCCCGGCTGGTGGAATTCATGGAGGCCCTGCGGGCGGAGAAAGACGCCCTTCCCGTAACCCGCTTGGTGGAAAGGCTGCTGGAGGACAGCGGCTATTTGGCCGAACTGCGGGCGGACGCCACTCCCGAGGGCCAGGCGCGGCTGGAAAACGTGGAGGAGTTCCTCTCCGTGGCCCTGGCCTACGACCGCGAGCCCGAACCGGAAAAGAGCCTGGAGGACTTCCTGGCCCGGCTGTCCCTGGTAACCGATATCGACCAGTTGCGGGAGGCCGACCGGGTGGTGCTGCTCACCCTGCACATGGCCAAAGGGCTGGAGTTTCCGGTAGTCTTCCTGGTGGGGCTGGAAGAAGGGGTCTTCCCCCACGTCCGCTCCCTGGGCGAGCGGGCGGAACTGGAGGAGGAGCGCCGCCTCTGCTACGTGGGCATGACCCGCGCGCGCGAGCGGCTCTACCTCACCTGGGCGCGGGTGCGGACCCTCTACGGCTACACCGAGGCCCACCCGGTCTCGCGCTTCGTGCAGGAGATCCCTCCCTCGCTTATAATGCTGGAGGAAGCGGTGGAAGCGGAGCCGTCCCCGCCCGCCGCCGACGGGTTCCGCCTGGGCGAGGTGGTGGAGCACGCCCGCTGGGGCCGGGGCGTGGTGGTGCAGGTGTCGCCCGGCCAGGTGACCGTGGCCTTCCCCGAGGCCGGGATCAAGCACCTGCTGCTGGAGTACGCGCCCCTGCGCAAGGTGGAGGACGGCTGAGGCGAAGCCGGGACCGGCAACGCCAAGCCGCTGGTGCTGCTGGGTGTACGCGCGGGCAAAGTCAACGATGGTTTATGGATGACGATCATGCTAGTTAGCGCTGGCCGTTCCGGGTCTCCCGTGCGTACTGTCACCATCGCCGGCCGAACTAGGGCTCGGGCCTTCGCCCTCCGGCGGGCTCCCGACGCAGGCGCCGTCCGTGGCGCCGCGTCGCTGCGGCCGTCCGTGGCCTCCGGCCCGCCTCCGGGCTCGCCCTTGCCGAGTTCGGCACCCGGCGAGTTGCCAATGTACTCACGGGAGACCAGGAACGCCCGGCAACCCGGAACCCAGGATAACTCGGGGTCGAGCCGGGTTACGCGCCCAACCCGAAAACTTAGCCCGGCGTTGGGGGTGAAATATGTGAGCGGAAAGCCCGAGAAGCTAACCCCGGAGCAGGCCCGGGCGCGGGCCGAGGAACTCAGGCGCCAGATCGAAGAGCACAACTACTACTATTACGTTCTGGACGCCCCCCGCATCAGCGACGCCGAGTACGACGCCCTGGTGCGGGAGCTGGAAGAGCTGGAGGGGCGCTTCCCGGAGCTGGTCACCCCGGACTCGCCCACGCAGCGGGTGGGCGGCCGCCCCCTGGAGGCCTTCGGCACGGTAAGCCACCCGGTGCCCCTGTTGAGCCTGGCCAACGCCTTCAACGAGGGAGAACTGGCCGACTTCGACCGCCGGGTGCGCCAGGCCGTGGGGCCGGTGGACTACGTGGTGGAACTCAAGATCGACGGCCTTTCCGTTTCCGTAACCTACCGGGACGGGCTGTTCGTCACCGGCGCCACCCGGGGCGACGGCCTGGTGGGCGAGGACATAACCCAGAACCTCCGCACCGTGGTTACCCTGCCCCTGCGGCTGCGCCGGCCGGTGCCCTACCTGGTGGCCCGGGGCGAGGCCTACCTGCCCAAGGAGGCCTTCGCCAGGCTGAACCGGGAGCGGGAGGAGGCGGGCGAGCCCACCTTCGCCAACCCCCGCAACGCCGCCGCCGGCAGCCTGCGCCAGCTCGACCCCAGGGTAACCGCCTCCCGGCCGCTGCGGCTCTTCTTCTACGACCTCCTGGTACTGGAAGGCGAGGACGAGCCGCCCACGCACTACCAGGTGCTGGAATACCTGCAAGAACTGGGCTTTCCGGTCAACCCCCACCGCTACCTCTGCCGGAGCCTGGAAGAGATCAAAGAGCGGTGTCGGGAGTGGGAGGAGCGGCGTCACGAACTCCCCTACGAGATCGACGGCCTGGTGGTCAAGGTCGACCCCCGGGGCCTGCAGCGCCGGCTGGGCAACACCAGCAAGAACCCCCGCTGGGCGGTGGCCTACAAGTTTCCGCCCGAGGAGGCGGTCACCACCGTGGAGGACATAATCGTGCGCGTGGGCCGCACCGGCGTGCTCACGCCCACCGCGGTACTAACCCCGGTGCGGCTGGCCGGCTCCACCGTCGGCCGGGCCACCCTGCACAACGAGGACTACATACGCGAGAAGGACGTGCGCCTGGGGGATCAGGTAGTGATTCACAAGGCCGGGGACGTCATCCCGGAGGTGGTGCGGGTGCTGACCGAGCGCCGCACCGGACGGGAGCGCCCTTATACCATGCCGCGGCGCTGCCCGGAGTGCGGCTCGGAAGCTGTCCGCCCGCCCGGGGAGGCGGCGGTGCGCTGCACCGGGGGCCTGGCCTGCCCGGCGCAGGTGCGGGAGCGGATCATCCATTTCGCTTCCCGGGAGGCCATGGACATCGAGCACCTGGGCCCGGCGGTGGTGACGCAGCTGCTGGAGGCCGGGCTCATCGGCGACGCCGGCGACCTCTACTACCTGCACCAACGCTACGACGACCTGGTGAAGCTGGAGCGTTTCGGCCCCCAGTCGGCGAAGAACCTCCTGTCCGCCATAGAAAAGAGCAAGCAGAACCGCCTGAGCCAGCTTATTTTCGGCCTGGGCATCCGCTACGTGGGCGGCCGCGCCGCCCAGGTGCTGAGCCGCCACTTCGGCTCCCTGGAGCGGCTGATACAGGCCACCGAGGAAGAATTGGTGCAGGTGCCGGAGATCGGCCCCAAGATCGCCTCCAGTGTGGTAGAATTCTTCCGGCAGGAGGGCAACCTGCGGGTACTGGAGAAGATAGTGCGGGCCGGGGTGAACACCCGGGAACTCCGCGAGGAACAGGGTACCGGGCCCCTGGCCGGCAGGACCTTCGTGCTCACCGGCACCCTCGCCTCCTTCACCCGCAAGGAGGCGCAGGAGCTCATCGAGAGCCTGGGCGGCCGGGTGACGGGCAGCGTCAGCCGGAACACCGACTACGTGGTGGTGGGCGAAAACCCCGGCTCCAAGTACGACCGGGCGGTGGCCCTGGGGATCACCCTCTTGGACGAGGCCGCCTTCAAGGACCTGATCTCCCGCCACTCGGGCGTGAGGGAAGGAGGCGGCCCCGCCGTCGGCGACAGCGGAGCGGACAATAGATAGGCTTGGGCAACTCGCCTGCTCGCCTGGAGGTGATCCCGGGTCTTCCCTGAGTACATTGGCACCTCGCCGGGTGCCGAGCCTGGCGAGGACGAGCCCGCAGGCGGGCCGGAGGCCATGGACGGCCGAAGCGGCGGGGCGCCACGGACGGCGCCTCCGCCGTGTGCCCGCCGGAGGGCGAAGCCCGAGCCCTAGCTCGGCCGGCGAAGGTGACAGTACGAACGGGAAGACCCGGGATCACCCGGGACAGACATGCATATTTAGCCACAGGCTCAAGGGGAATAGGGCTGGTTGGAGAAAGCGAAGGCTGTGACAATGCTAAACGGTAAAGGAGTGGACGGTAGTGATACTTTCCCGCGAAGAAGTGGAGCACGTGGCCTACCTGGCCCGGCTGGAGCTGAGCGAGGAGGAAAAGGAGGCCTACACCCGCCAGCTCAACAGCATCCTGGACTTCATGCAGCAGCTGAACGAGCTGGACACGCGAGAAGTGGAGCCCATGGCCCACGTCCTGCCCCTGGTGAACGTGCTGCGGGAGGACGAGGCGCGTCCCGGGCTTTCCCGGGAAGAGGCCCTCTCCGGCGCCCCGGACCGGGACCAGGGCCAGTTCCGCGTGCCGAAGATCGTATAGTGCCGACATGTGGCGCACATCTGGGTTGTCCGTGATTCTGCATTGGCGGGCGGTCCCGGGACCGCGCGGAGCAAATTGGCGTAAAGGCAGGTGTCGGGTTTGGATCTTCTCTACCGGCCGGCGCACGAGCTGCACCGGCTCCTGACCGAGAGAGAAATAAGCGCCCGCGAGCTGGCGGAAGCCTTCCTGGCCCGCCTGGAGGCGGTGGAAGGGCAGGTGAAGGCCTTCGTCACCATCACCCGCAAGCTGGCGCTGGAGCAGGCGAAAGCGGTGGACGAGAAGCTGGCCCGGGGGGAAAAGATCGGCCCCCTGGAAGGAATACCCGCCGCCCTGAAGGACAACCTCTGCACCCGCGGCCTGCGCACCACCTGCTCTTCCCGTATGCTGGCGGAGTGGGTGCCGCCCTATTCGGCCACGGTGGTGGAGAGGCTGGAGCGCGCCGGCCTGGTGCTGGTGGGCAAGACCAACATGGACGAGTTCGCCATGGGCTCCTCTACGGAGAACTCCGCCTTCTTCCCCACCCGCAATCCCTGGGACCCGGAGCGGGTGCCGGGCGGTTCCAGCGGCGGCTCGGCGGCGGCGGTGGCGGCGGCCGAGGCGGTCTACGCCCTGGGCTCGGACACCGGCGGCTCCATAAGGCAGCCGGCCGCCTTCTGCGGCGTGGTGGGCCTGAAGCCCACTTACGGCCGGGTCTCCCGCTACGGGCTGGTGGCCTTCGCCTCCTCCCTGGACCAGATCGGCCCCCTCACCCGGGACGTGACCGACTGCGCCCTGGTGCTGGCGGCCATAGCCGGCCACGACCTCCGGGACAGCACCTCGGCGCCGGTGGAGGTGCCGGACTACCTCGCCGGCCTGGGCGACGGCCGGCTGGAGGGCCTCAGGATCGGCGTGCCCCGGGAGTACTTCGGCCCCGGCATAGAGGAAGGGGTCAAGGAGGCGGTGCAGAACGCCCTGAACCGGCTGGAGGAGGCCGGAGCCCGCTGCGAGGAAACCTCCCTGCCCCACACCGCCTACGCCCTTCCCGCCTACTACCTGGTGGCTCCGGCCGAGGCCAGCTCCAACCTGGCCCGCTACGACGGGGTCCAGTACGGCTTCCGCAGCCAGGCGGACAACGTGGTGGACATGTACCGCCGGACCCGGCGGCTGGGCTTCGGCCCGGAGGTAAAGCGCCGCATCATGCTGGGCACCTACGCCCTGAGCGCCGGCTACTACGACGCCTACTACCTCAAGGCCCTCAAGGTGCGCCGGCTCATCAAGGAGGACTTCGACCGGGCCTTTTCCCGCTACGACGTGCTCGTCACCCCCACCGCCCCCACCGTGGCCTTCCGCCTGGGAGAGAAGGTGGGCGACCCCCTGGCCATGTACCTCTCCGACCTCTGCACCATCCCGGTGAACATGGCCGGGCTCCCCGGGCTCTCCCTGCCCTGCGGGCTGAGCAACGGCCTGCCGGTGGGCCTGCAGATAATCGGGCCGCCCTTCAGCGAGGGGCTCCTGCTCAGGGTGGGCTACGCGGTGGAAAAAGCCTGCAATCCGGGGCCGCTGGTTCCGGCGCTGGAGGTGAAAGCCGTTGGCTGATCATGCCGACTACGAAGCGGTAATCGGGCTGGAGGTGCACGTGGAGCTCAAGACCGCCTCCAAGGCCTTTTGCTCCTGCTCCACCGCCTTCGGGGCCGAGCCCAATACCCAGGTCTGCCCGGTCTGCCTGGGCCTGCCCGGCGTGCTGCCGGTGATAAACCGCAGGATGGTGGACTACGCCCTCAAGGTGGCCCTGGCCCTCAACTGCAGCATTGCTCCCCGCTGCAAGTTCGACCGCAAGAACTACTACTACCCGGACCTGCCCAAGAACTACCAGATCTCCCAGTACGACCTGCCCCTGGCCGCCGGCGGGTACCTGGAAATCGAGGTGGACGGTCAGGCCCGGCGCATCGGCATCACCCGGGTGCACATGGAGGAGGACGCGGGCAAGCTCATCCACCAAGGCGAGGCCCTGGGGCCCGGTGCCTACTCCCTGGTGGACCTGAACCGCACGGGCGTGCCCCTCCTGGAGATCGTCTCCGAGCCGGACCTGCGCTCGCCCGAGGAGGCCTACGCCTACCTCACCGCGCTTAAGGCCGTGCTCCAGTACCTGGACGTCTCCGACTGCAAGATGGAAGAGGGCTCGCTGCGCTGCGACGCCAATGTTTCCGTCCGGCCCCGGGGCAGTACGGCCTTCGGCACCAAGACCGAGCTCAAGAACATGAACTCTTTCCGGGCCCTGCAGCGGGCCCTGGCCTACGAGATCGGGCGCCAGATTGAGGTGTTGCTCCACGGCGGGGAGGTGGACCAGGAGACCCGGATGTGGGACGAGGCCCGGGGCGTGACCGTCACCATGCGGGGCAAGGAGGAGGCGCACGACTACCGCTACTTCCCCGACCCGGACCTGGTGCCCCTGGAGATCGACCCCGCCTGGATCGAGCGCGTCCGCGCCGAGCTGCCGGAGCTGCCGGCCGAGCGGCGCCGCCGCTTCGCGGAGCAGTACGGCCTTCCCGCCTACGACGCCGGCGTGCTTACCGCCACCCGGGCCATGGCCGATTACTTCGAGGCCTGCGTGGCCCTCTATCCCCAGGCCAAGACGGTGAGCAACTGGCTCATGGGCGACTTCTCCCGGCTGCTGAACGCTTCGGGCCTGGAGGTGGAGCAGGCGCCGATCAGGCCCGAGGGCCTGGTGGAGCTGCTGAAGCTCATCGACGAGGGCACCATCAGCGGCAAGATCGCCAAGACCGTCTTCGAGGAGATGTTCGCCACCGGCCGCCCCGCCCGGGCCATAGTGGAGGAAAAGGGCCTGGTGCAGATCAGCGACGAGGCCGCCCTGGCGGCGATAGTGGACAGGGTGCTGGCCGAGCACCCGGGCCCGGCGGCGGACTTCCGTGCCGGCAAGGAAAAGGCCCTGGGCTTCCTGGTGGGCCAGGTAATGAAGGCCACCCGTGGCCAGGCCAACCCCGCCCTGGTGAACCGGCTGCTGCGGGAGCGGCTGCAAGGCCCGTAGGAGTGGCCTCCTGCGGCTCTGCCCGGGGTGGCCCTGGTGTCACCGCGTTGCCTAGGGCAGAAAGCGTTGGCGCGCACCCCACTCGGCGACGGCTGGAGTGTGTATACACACACTCATCCCGGGTTTGAGCAGGAGATAGGGGGAGAGGAGGTGAACTTTGTACTTTTAAGTTTCGCACGCAGGGGAGGGACGACCGAAATGACCAACCCGGTCTACATCTGCGACACCACGCTGCGCGACGGCGAACAGACCGCAGGGGTGGTCTTCTCCAATCACGAGAAAATCCGCATTGCCCGCATGCTGGCCGAAGTCGGGGTGCACCAGATAGAGGCCGGTATACCGGTCATGGGCGGGGACGAGAAAGAGGCCATAAAGCAGATAGTGGATGCGGGCCTCAACGCCAGCATCATGGGGTGGAACCGGCCGGTAATCGAGGACATCAAGCATTCGCTGGACTGCGGTGTGGACGCGGTGGCCATCTCCATCTCCACCTCGGACATCCACATTGAGCACAAGCTGCGCAGCACGCGCGAGCGGGTCCTGTCGGACATGGCTGCGGCCTGCGAGTTTGCCAAAAAGCACAACCTGTACGTTTCCGTGAACGCCGAGGACGCCTCCCGCTCGGACATGGACTTCCTGCTCAAATTTGCCCGCATGGCCAAGGAAGCCGGCGCCGACCGGCTGCGTTTCTGCGACACCGTGGGGTGTCTGGAGCCCTTCACCAGCTACGAGAAAGTCAAGGCCATCATCGACGAGGTAGGCATCGAAATCGAGATGCACATGCACAACGACTTCGGCATGGCCACGGCCAACACCCTGGCGGGGCTAAAAGCGGGCGCCACCTACGCCGGGGTCACGGTCATGGGCCTGGGCGAGCGGGCGGGCAACGCCGCCCTGGAGGAAGTGGTCATGGCCCTGAAGCACCTGTATGGCGTCGATCTGGGCTTCAAGACCGAGCGTTTTAGGGAGATCGCCGAATACGTGGCCATGGCCTCCGGCCGCGAGCTGCCGGCCTGGAAGGCCATCGTGGGCACCAACATGTTCGCCCACGAGTCCGGCATCCACGCCGACGGGGCCCTCAAGGATCCGCGCACCTACGAAGTCTTCTCGCCCGAAGAAGTGGGCCTGGAGCGCCAGATCGTCATCGGCAAGCACTCGGGCACTGCGGCCCTAAAAGCCAAGTTTACCGAGTACGGCATCACCCTTACCGATGAGGACGCCGCCGCCCTGCTGCAGCGTGTGCGGGAGGCGGCGGTGGAGCTCAAGCGCTCGCTGTTCGACAAGGAGCTGATCTACATCTACGAAGACTACCTCCTGCACCTGGCCCGCAAGGGCGCGCTGAAGAGCGCCGGCCGGTCGGAGGTTTAGAAAACCCGAAAGGGAGGTGCGGAGCCGGCCGTTTCGACAGGCGGCCGGCCTTAACTTTGCCCACGGTAACGCTGATTCCCGGAGACGGCATCGGCCCGGAGGTAACCGAGGCGGCCCGGAGGGTCATCGAGGCCGCCGGCGCGGACATCACCTGGGAAGTGGTGGAGGCGGGAGAGAAGACCCTGGCCGCCCGGGGCACGGTCCTGCCGCCGGAAGTCCTGGAATCCATTCGCAAGAACCGCGTGGCCCTGAAGGGCCCGCTCACCACCCCGGTGGGCACGGGCTTCAGGAGCGTGAACGTGGCCCTGCGCCAGGAGCTGGGGCTTTACGCCAACCTCAGGCCCGCCCGCACCTGGCCCGGCGTGCCCTCCCGCTACCAGAACGTGGACCTGGTGGTGGTGCGGGAGAACACCGAGGACCTGTACGCCGGCGTGGAGCACATGGTGGGCGAGGACGCGGCGGAGAGCATCAAGATCATCACCCGGCGGGCCTCGGAGCGCATCGTGCGCTTTGCCTTCGAGTACGCCCGCGCCCACGGCCGCCGCAAGGTGACCGCCGTGCACAAGGCCAACATCATGAAGTGCACCGACGGGCTCTTCCTGAACTGCGCGCGCCGGGTGGCCCAGGACTACCCGGACGTGGAGTTCGAGGAGCGCATCGTGGACAACATGTGCATGCAGCTGGTGCAGAAGCCGGAGCTTTACGACGTGCTGGTCATGCCCAACCTCTACGGGGACATAATCTCCGACCTTTGCGCCGGGCTGGTGGGCGGCCTGGGCCTGGCGCCCAGCGCCAACCTGGGAGATGAGGCGGCGGTGTTCGAGCCGGTGCACGGCAGCGCGCCCAAGTACGCCGGCCAGAACAAGGTGAACCCCCTGGCCTGCATCCTCTCCGGGGTAATGATGCTCGAGCACCTGGGGCGGAAGGAGCCGGCGGAGCGCATCCGCCGCGCGGTGGAGCGGGTGCTGGCCGAGGGCCGCCACCTCACCTACGACCTGGGGGGCCAGGCAGGGACGCAGGAAACGGCCGAGGCCATCATCGCCGCGCTCGGACCATGATCTTTTTCAACGTGGTGGCTAGCGCTCCCACGAGTCTCTTTCCCCCCGGACGTAGGAATCCGGGTCAACCCCGGCCCAGACGTCACGGTGCAGGCCCATGAGCCGGTCGGCGTAGCTTTTCGGCTTGGGCACCACGACCACGGCGTTGCCGCTCACCGTCACCAACACTTCGTCGCCTTCCGAAAGGGAGAGGGCCTTCCTGATCTTGGCCGGCAGGACCATCTGACACCGGGAGCCGAGCTTCACCGTGGTGATGATGGCGTCTGTCATTTTCGACCGACCTCCGATGTAAGGGTGATCCTGCATACACATTATACCCTAACGTCGTGAGATCAGCCAGACGGCAGAAAACCCTGCCACGCTTCAGGGAAGCCCAGACGCGGGTTGCCAGCGCTGCCCTGTTTCCCGCTTGTACCGGCTGGGGGAGCGCAACGCAGATCGGTAGACCGCGTTGCCTAGGGCCCCGCTTGAGTTCTGGACATGACCTTAGTTGCTAGGTGCTGATAGATTTCTCTTGCCTTGCTAACGGTGTATTGGTGTTGCCCTAAGGCCTCCGTGGCGTCGAGCTCGAAGATAGCCTTATGATTCCGCTGGGCGTTGGGAGCGAGGCTGTGGAAGTTTTGTATATCAGCTAGCTTTAGATCAGTTGCGTCACCAACTTCGACAAGTCCGACGGCGCCTAGTGGGGCCGTGATCCCTTCCTGTATGGCGGGTTCAAGCCGATCATGCCAATGGCGATACGCGGATGCGGGCCGCCCCCCGTAAATGCCAAACTGTTGAATAATGTAGCCTAGGAATCGGGGCGACCCGTGAGGTATCTCGAACGGGAGGCTACGGGGGACGCCTTGCCTGGCTCTAAGCCATTCATTGTGCCAAAGGACTATTGACTGCCCTACAGTATCGATGGCTCGCAAAGAGAACAAATCTGAGCTAACGGGAACGATAAGGTAGTCCGTACTTGTAATGATCGCGCGATTAAGAGCACCGATATTAGGACCTACGTCACAGATGGTATACCTACACTCTTTGGAGGAGGAGGCTTCTTTCAATAACCTGTAGATAGCTGACGTAATTCGGAATCCTCTCTCCTGGCCTGCCAAAGACTCGGTCCAGGAAACTGGCAGTAAACTTTCAAACTCTGCTAATCGAATGTCGCCAGGTATCAGATAGACGTTATCTCTGATCTTTACCGGCTCTCTGGCTTCATAATCCCCGCTACCGGATACCAGCGGTCTAAATGCCGCAGCAATAGTCCATGCCTCATCCCGAGTATAAAGTGATTCGAACCTCTGCTCGTCAAGTGCTAGAGCGGTCAGATTGGCCTGCGGATCAAGATCTACCAGCAATACCTTATTTTGTAGTTCTCCAAGCATAAGTCCAAGGTTAAACGCTACCGTCGTTTTCCCTACTCCACCCTTGTGATTGAATACGGTAACGATAGCCATATGTGTCCCTCCTTGCTTTTGAAACGCCCGAGAACCTCATTGGTAGTCTTATCCATTATGAACACCAATACCCACCCTAAACAGGTTATATTAAATTTTTCTGCATATGTCCCTCGTTTTCCTGCCATCGTAAGCCAGTTTTCCGGCCATTGATATTGACTGGCCCCGCGGTTACAGCCCGCAGGTGCCAACCGTACCCCAAAGGCGCAAGGATCGGAGGAAGAGGTCGCACTCTAACGGGCAAACCATGGGAAGCTACGCGTTAGCTGCCTGATGCAACGTGCAACAGTGAGGAGGGCGCCAGTGTTCCGGGTAGGTGGAGGGTGAAACGGCACGACGACTAAGAAACGAGGCTACACCCTTTGCGTCGTTGGTGGTCCGCTGGTCCAGCCGGGGCGGCGGGCCGCCACCGCCTACAGCGCCATCCGCCTCCGCTTCACGGCTAGGCGGTAAAGGCGCAGGTACTCCTCCGCCGAGCGCTCCCAGGAGAAGTCGGCGCGCATGGCGTTCTCCTGCAGGCGCCGCCACAGGGCCGGATCCCGCTGCCACACCTCCAGGGCGCGCCGCAGGGCCTCCCAGAAAGCCTCGGCCTCGTAGGGGCCGAAAACGAAGCCCGTGGCCCGCTCGGGCCCGGCGGCCAGGTCCACCACCGTGTCCTCGAGGCCCCCGGTAGCCCGCACCAGGGGCAGGGTGCCGTAGCGCATGCTGATGAGCTGGCCCAGGCCGCAGGGCTCAAAGCGCGAGGGCATAAGGAACAGGTCGGCGGCGGCGTAGATGCGCTGGGCCAGCACCGGGTCGAAGCCGATCTTCACCGATACCCTGTCCCGGCGGGCGAGCTGCAGCTCGGAAAAGAAGCGCTGGTAGCGGTCCTCGCCGCTGCCCAGGATCACCAGCTGCACCTCTTCGGCCAGAAGCCGCGGGGCCACTTCGGACAGGAGGTCGAACCCCTTCTGGTCCACCAGCCGGCTCACCACGCCCAGGAGCAGCGCATCCCTCACCGGCAGCCCCAGCTCCTTCTGCAGGGCGGCCTTGTTTTCCTTCTTGCGGTCCAGGCTTTCCCGGTTGTAGTTTACATAAATCGCCGGGTCGGTGGCCGGATCGAACTGCTGATAGTCCACGCCGTTGGGTACGCCGAACAGGTCCGAGGCCCGGCGCCGCAAAAGCCCGTCCAGCCCCTCCCCCAGCTCCGGGGTCTGGATCTCCAGGGCGTACTTCTTGCTCACGGTGCTGATCAGGTCGGCGTAGACCAGCCCGCCTTTGAGGAAGTTCACCCTGCCCCAGAATTCCAGCTCGTCGGGGTTGAAGTGCTTGGTATCCAGGCCCAGAAGCCGCATGGCCTCGGGCGGGAACAGGCCCTGGTACTGCAGGTTGTGCACGGTCATGAGAGTGGCCATGCAGCGGTAGTAGGGGTCATCGGCGAACTTGAGCTTCAGGAACACGGGCACCAGGGCGGTTTGCCAGTCGTTGCAGTGGATCACCTGGGGCCGGAAGTTGAGCCGCGGCAGCATGGTGAGCACCGCCTTGCAGAAGAAGTTGAAGCGGGCGCCGTCGTCGGCAAAGCCGTAGAGGGCGTCGCGGTAGAAGTAGCGGTAGTTGTCGATGAGGTAAACGGGCAGGCCGCTTTCTCCCTCCGCCTGCGGGGCGAGCGCGGTTTTGCGGACGATGGCGGTCTCCAGCTGCCCGTCCATCTCCACCGGCAGGTCGGCCAGGTAGTCGCCGGAGTGCACGCACTTGTAGCGGGGCATGGCCACCCGCACGTCGTGCCCCCGCGCCGCCAGCACCCGGGGGAGGCTGCCGGAAACGTCCGCCAGGCCACCGGTCTTGGCCAGGGGCGCCACCTCGGAGGATAGGAACAGCACCGCCAGTTTTTCCTTCATGGCTGCCTCCCGATCAGGCCCGGTAGAACTCCGCCGCCATCTCCGGCGGCGTGGGATTGATGAACATGCCCGCGCCCAGCTCGAACCCCGCCAGCACGGTAAGGCGGGGGGCTAGCTCCAGGTGCCAGTGAAAGCTGTCCCTGTAGCCGGTCTCGCGGTAGGGAAGGGAGTGAAGCATGAGGTTGAAGGGCGGGTCCCGCATCCCCTCCAGGAGGCGGCGGGCCACCGCCTTAAGGGCTCCGGCCAGGGAGCGCAGCTCCCCGCGGTCGGCCTCGGCGAAGCTCGCCGCATGCCGCCGGGGCACCAGCCACACCTCCAGGGGAAAGCGCGAGGCGAAGGGGCAGAAGGCGAGCAGGCTCCCGTCTGCGTAGACCACCCGGTCTGCCTCGCGCTCCTCGGCGGCCAGGGTATCGCAGTAGTAGCAGCGGCCGCGCTCCCGGTGGTAGGCGCGGGTGCTCTCCAGCCTGCTCCTCACCGCCGCCGGCACCAGAGGAGTGGCGATGAGCTGGGAGTGAGGGTGCTCCAGCGACGCCCCCGCCACCACGCCGTGGTTCTTGAAGATCTGGGTGTGGGCGATCCCCGGATCCTGCCCCAGCCGGCGGTAGCGCTCCTGCCAGGCCGCCAGCGCCAGCAGGATCTCCTCCGGTTCCTGCCGGGCCAGGGACCGGTCGTGGTCGGGAGTCTCTATTATTACCTCGTGCCTGCCCGCCGCCGGCCCGGAAAGAAAAAAATCGCGCCGGGGCGGATCCGCAGCGGCGTCGTCCAGGGCCGGGTACTTGTTGGGCACCACCCGCACCTGCCAGCCGGGCGTGTCGGGCGCCGATCCTCCCGGCCGGTAGGCCATCACCTCCGGCGGGGTCTGGTCCTCGTTACCCGGGCAGAAGGGGCAGTTCTGGCCCTCCTTCTTGGCGGCCATTACCAGGGGAACGAAGTCCTTGGGCCGCTTGGCCCTCTCGGTGGCGATAATCACCCAGGTATCGGTGACCGGTTCGTAGCGCAGCTCGGGCATGCTCTCGGCTCCTCGCGCGAACTAGCATTCATAGCGTGGCCGGGCGCCGGGGCCTATATGTCCGCCATGTTTTTCCTCACCCCGGGGGCATAAAGCCCCGAGGGCTCTCAAAGACTAAGCCCGGAGTAAAATTTGACCAGGGAGTGAGGGCCTTTGCGCGTACTGGTGCTTACCTGGGAATACCCCCCGCACCAGGTAGGCGGCCTGGGGAGGCACGTGGCCGGCTTGAGCCGGGCCCTGGCCGACCTGGGCCCGGAGGTGCACGTGCTCACCCGGGGGGAGGACGGCGAGGAGCGGGACGGCAAGGTGTGGGTGCACCGGGTGCGGCCTTACGACGTGGAAAGCCTGGACTTCCCCACCTGGGTGCTGCACATGAACCTGGCCCTGCTGGAGCGGGCGATTCGGCTGTGGCCCCGGCAGGGGCACTTCGACCTGCTGCACGCCCACGACTGGCTGGTGGCCTTCTGCGCCCGGGCCCTGAAGCACGCCTGGCGCCGGCCCCTGGTGGCCACCGTCCACGCCACCGAGGCGGGCCGCAACCAGGGCCTGCACAACCCGCTGCAGCGGTACATCTCCGGCGTGGAGTGGTGGCTCACCTACGAGGCCTGGCGGGTCATCGTCTGCAGCCGGCACATGCGGCGGGAGGTGCAGGGCCTGTTCCAGCTTCCGGAGGACAAGATCAAGGTCATACCCAACGCCGTGGAGGAGGAAACCCCGCCGGCGGTAGGGCCCGGCTTTAAGGCGCGCTTCGCCCACCCGGCGGAAGACATAGTGTTCTTCGTGGGCCGCCTGGTGCGGGAAAAGGGAGCCCAGGTGCTGCTGGAAGCGGCCCCCCAGGTGCTCTCCGCCTGCCCCCAGGCCAAGTTCGTGCTGGCCGGCGAGGGGCCGCTCAAGGACGAGCTGGCCCGCCAGGCCCAGGGCCTGGGCATCGGTCCCAAGGTCTACCTTACCGGCTACATCGACGACGAGACCCTGCGCAAGCTCTACGCCTGCGCCGCGGCAAGCGTGTTCCCCAGCCTTTACGAGCCCTTCGGCATCGTGGCTCTGGAGGCCATGGCCGCGGGCTGCCCGGTGGTGGTGAGCGACACCGGCGGCCTGGGAGAGATCGTGCGCCACTGCGAAACCGGGCTCAAGGCCCTTCCGGGCAACGCCTTCTCCCTGGCCAACCAGATCACCTACCTCCTGCAGCACCCGGACCGGGCGCGGGAGATGGCCGCCCGGGCCCGGGAGACCGTGCGCCGCCTCTACAACTGGCCCCTGGTGGCCGGCCTCACCCTGCAGGTCTACCGGGAGGTCCTGCGCTCCTACCGGGCCAGCGATTGGGGCCGCGCGGCGGCTCGGCCGGCGCCGGCCCCCCTGCGCCGGTTCTCGAGCCCCGTGGCCGCCCGCCTGGCCCTGGCGGGAGGCCGCTACGCCTCCACCGGGAGGGAAAGCGGGCTGTGAAGGCGGTGATCATGGCCGGGGGCGAGGGAACGCGGCTGCGTCCCCTCACCTGCACCCGGCCCAAGCCCATGGTGCCGGTGGCCAACCGGCCGGTCATGGCCTACGCGCTCGAGCTGCTCTCCCGGCACGGCCTGCGCGAGGCCGCGGTTACCCTGCAGTACCTCCCCCGGCACATCACCGACTACTTCGGGGAGGGCGAGGACTGGGGCATCAGGCTCCACTACTTCCTGGAGAGTTCCCCCCTGGGCACCGCCGGCAGCGTCAAGAACGCCGCCGCCTTTCTCGATGAGACCTTCCTGGTGGTGAGCGGCGATGCCCTCACCGACTTCTCCCTGGAGGAAGCGGTGCGCTTCCACCGGGAGCGCAAGGCCCTGGCCACCCTGGTGCTCACCACCGTGGACAATCCGCTGGAATACGGGGTGGTCATCACCGATTCCGACGGCCGCATCCGCCGCTTCCTGGAAAAGCCCGGGTGGGGCGAGGTGTTCAGCGACCGGGTCAACACCGGCATCTACGTGCTGGAGCCGGAGGTGCTGCAGTACGTCCCCTCCGACCGGCCCTTCGACTTCAGCAGGGACCTCTTCCCGCTCCTGCTGCGCGAGGGCCTGCCTCTCTACGGATGCCTCCTGCGCGGTTTCTGGTGCGACATCGGCAGGTTGAAAACAGATCTTCTCGGGCCGCAGCGTCTTGCCTCCAGCCTGGGCAAGGTGGATCTGGCCCTCGACGACGCTACCCTTGACGAGCTGCGCCGGGATAAATGACCCAACCGCCAAGGCGGGCCGCGTAGGGAGTCGGTCTTGACTTTCCGTAACATTATTCATATTATCTTCCATAGAAGGAGGTATCGCCCTATGGAGGTAAGCCTCGAGAACCTGGCCAGCGCCACGGCGGTTTCCAAGTCTTTTGGTCGCTTTCTGTCGCGCTCCAAGAAGGAGCCGGTTTTTATCCTCAGGAACAATGAGGTGGAGGCGGTCTTGGTGGGCATCAAACACTACCGGCGGCTGGCCGAGGCTTACGAAGTTCTGCAGGACCTGAGCCTGGCTCGGGAAGTCTTTGAGCAGCCCACCGATAACCCCGAGGGCAAGACCGTCTTTGACATCCTGGCCGAATTCGAAAGCTAGGGAGCCACGAGGGGTGTACGAGGTTCGGCCTAAGAACGCGAACCGTCTTCGGCACGATATTGCCCGGTTAACCCCCGATGAGCGTGAGCGCGTACGAGAGGCCCTTCTGGCCCTGGCCGAAAACCCGCGGCCCCGAGGGGCCCTGTGTCTAGAGAAGAACTACTATCGGATCAGAGTTGGCCCCATGCGGATCCTATACCAGGTTCTCGACGAGGAACGTCTGATCCTGGTAGGCGCAATCGTCAGGCGTAGCGAAGCTACCTACAGGCGCTGGCGGTCGCTTTTCAAGTAAGGTCCTAAGATCAATCCTGAGGCAAGCCGGTGTGACCGCGGAAGAGTTCAGCAAACTTCTGTTGTAGTCCTTTTCGATGGCGCACGGTACTACCTGCCCGCTTTTACCCGCCGGCAGGTAAGCGCCGCCCCCGCGTCGAACATAGGATAGACAGACGGAAGCGGCACCCACCGTAACCGGGCCGGCCGCAAACCGGCCGGGCCCGAGTGGTGCCCGGCGCGAGGGGGCGTCCCGCATGGCCGACCCGTCCGACCTCATGGACCGCCTGCGGCAGGGCGACGCCTCGGCCTTCGAGGAGTTCGCCGCCGCTTATTGGCGCAAAATCTACGCCCTGGCCCTGAGCCTTTCCGGCAACCGCGCCGACGCCGAAGACCTCACCCAGGAAGTGCTGCTCAAGGTCTACCAGGGCTTCTCCCAATACGTGCAGAAGGCCGGAAACCTGGAGGCCTTCGTGCACCGCATGACCGTCAACCTCTGGATCGACTGGGTGCGCCGCCGCCGGCGCGCCCCGGAGTTTTCCCTGGACGGCGCCCTGGACCGGCAGGAAGGCAGCGCCGGTCTGGACCTGCCCGACCCGGAGGCGGGTGTGGAAGAGGTGCACCGGAAGGAGTTCTGGTCGGCGGTCTGGCAGGCCTTCGGCGAGCTGCCGGAATCCTACCGGGTGCTGCTCAAGCTGCGGGCCGTGGACCGGATGTCCTACAAGGAAATCGCCGCCGCCCTGGGCGAGAGCGAGGCGGCGGTTAGGGCCAAGCTCAACCGCAGCCGGGCCCTGCTCCGGGAGAAGCTGCGCCGCCGCGGCTTCGACCCCCGGCAGTGACCCCGTGCCGACCGGTATTCTGTCTCTTTTCGCCTGGGAGTCTGCTATAATGTTACCGGCAGACCGCGCCAGAAGGACCATACGCGGTCCCGGAAGGAAGGTGCAGCCGTGAACCTCGATCGCATCACGGTGGACCCCCAGGTGTGTATGGGTCAGCCCACCATTCGCGGCACGCGAATAACCGTCGCCTTTGTCCTGAAGCTCCTGGCCTCGGGCATGGACGTGCCCTCGCTGCTTTCCGCCTACCCCGAACTGGCGGAGGAAGATGTGTGCCAGGCTCTGGCGTACGCCGCCTGGCTGGCCGCCGAGCAGACCCGTACGGTTCCCCGTATTTAGTCCTGCGGAATGGGCGTGCCCGCGTGCCAGCGCGCCCACAGGTTACCGGCCCGGCAACACTTCCAGGTCCACGGCGCGCAAGGCTTCCCAGAGCCGCTCGTCGAAACAACCCGCCACTACCCGGTCCTTTACCCGCACCTTCAAGGTTAGCGCCGATGCAAGGTGAATGGCGTCAAAGCCCCTCAAGCGGTGTTTTTCTGCCAGCTCGCCGGCGAACCTGGCAAGGGAGTCTGACACTTCCAGGGCCAGATACCGCGGCCAATCGCTTTCCAGTGCCGCCACTACCTGGCGGTAGTCCTTCTCGTCCAAAAGACCGTCTCGTAAGCCCCGGGCCAGCGCAGCCCGCGCCTCGGGATAGGCCACTATGCTGGTGGCCGCAACCGCAGCTTCGCCCACCAACCGGCGGACCGCCTCCGAGCCCGGCTCCAGGACGTAGAGCTTCACCAGGGCGCTGGTGTCCAGGTAGCAGATCACCGGCGGTCCTCCGCGACCAGCGACGCGATTGACGCCTCGCCGCGGACCGGTGCCGGCGCTGCCATACCCTGCGGTTTCCCCCCGCGCCAGGAGGCCATCCCCTGCTCCACTAGGGCCAGGACGGGGAGTTGCTCGTTTCCCGGAACCGGCACCAGCTTGGCAACCGGGACGTTGCGCTCCGTAATTAGGACCGTCTCCCCCTGTTTGACGCGCCTCAGATACATGCTGAAGCGGTTTTTGACTTCTCTGATACCCGCCTCCACAGAACCACCTCCAGTGGCTACATTATAGCCCGTAAGAGGCCACATTTCAACAGGCCCCAACCTTTCGAGGGCACGGCTGGTCCTGTGCGAGCACCTAAGATGCCGTGACCAAACCTCCCCAAGAAATTTCTTAGTGCCCCGCGAAACTTTTCCCCGTTTCCATCGTGATTCCTAACAGAGCCCGCAAAGCGCCGGGCTGCGGAGAGGAGTCAGTACCGTGAACTGCCGGCAGGCCGAAAACCTAATATCCGCCTACCTGGACGGGGAGCTTGAAGGCGGGTACCGCGCCGAGATCGAGGCACACCTGGCCTCCTGCCCGGCCTGCCGCCAATACGCGGAGGAGCTGGAGGCGGCCCAGGCCGCCCTGGCCGGCATCTTCGCCGCGGCCGAGCCCCCGGCGGACCTGCTGGAGCGGGTGATGGCCCGTGTCCGCAGCGCCGGGGCCGAAACCCCGGTATCCCGGCAGGCGGCCGCTTTTTCGGGCTGGCGCCGGACCTTCGCGGTCGCGGGCCTGGCGGCCGCCGTGGTGCTGGCCTGCCTGCAGTTCGGCGAGGCGCGGCTGAACCCGTTCTCGCGGCCCGTGGCCCCGGTGCCCCAGGTGGCGGTGAACGAGCCGGCCCAGCCGCAGCCGGTCGGGCCGGGCAGGCCCGCAGCTCCGGAGGTCGATACCTCCCCTGAGGTTGAGACCTCCACGCCGGCGGCGGAAAGTCCCGCGCCGGAGGCGGGCGCTCCCGAAGCGTCCCCCTCCGGGGAGACGGCCACGCCTGAGGCCATTCAAGGCGGCGAGGCTCCGGCGGCCGGGGAGAAGCGGGGCGAACCGTCCGGCAGCATCCTCACGGACAAAGAGGTCCGGGCCGCGGCCGGCGAAGTGCGGGTGGCGTTAGCCGATACCGCCGCCGGGCCGGCCAAGACCTTCCTCAGCCATGCCCGGCACCTGCGAACCACCGTGGTGCGGCTGGGCGTGGAGGACCTTGAGGCGGCGCGGGCCGGGGTAACGGAGACGGCGGTTGCGTGCGGCGCGGTTTCGGTCGACGAGGCCTGGACCTACCAGGACCGCCAGATGATCCTGAGGGTGCTCCTGCCCGTGGGCAGCGCGGCCCGATTCGCGGCCCAGGTTTCCACCCTGGGCGAGGTCCTGGGCCGGAGCACGGAAACCGCGAACGTAACCAACGAGTTCGAGCGGCGCCTGGCCGAATACCGGGAACTCTCGGCCAAAGAGGATCCGCAGAGCAAAACGCTGGCCGAGGCGGCCGAAAAGGTCCTGGAGGCCCTGGACCGGGAGAGCCTGGAGGCGGGCCGGGAAGTGGTCAACGTGTGGCTCCAACTCCGCTAGCCCCATCGGGCGGGCGGGGTGGGCATAGAACTTTCCGGAAAAGGGGGTATGCGGTCCCGGAGGGCGCGGGCAGGCGCAGCTCCGCCGGCGGTGGGCGCCTACATAGGAGCCGCCGGACGGGAGGCGCGGGCGGCGCGGTCCGGGAAAAAGGGAAGTGAAACGCGGAGGAATTCTCAGCCTGCAATGTGGACGCAGCTCGAGGGGTGAAGAGGGCCGCAAGGCTCGGAGCAAACCGATCAATTCCAAATTTCGGGAGGGAGAATTGAGTGAGGAAGACGCGCAGTAAAGCGGTATCCATCCTGGTCGCGCTGACCTTCCTGCTGACCATGGTCTTCGCCTTCGCCGGCCCGGCCGCGGCGGGCACGACCTACTCCGTTAGCAGCGCGCCGACGGTGTCGGACACGACTAACCAGCAGGCCGGTACCATTTATGTTAACATGTCTCCCCTTGCTGAATACAGTACGGCGCTGCTGTCGTTGCCTACAGGCGTCACGCTTGACAATGTCAACGACGTTCAAGTAGCGACGAGCAGTTCCGTAGTAGCCAATGTATATCCCGTGGCGACCACACCAACCGGCGCCATTAAGAGCGTGAGGCTTGAGGTCGCCCCAAGTTCTGGTATTGTAGACACGGCATGGGTTACCTTGGCATTTGCCGATGTAGATGTGGACACGGGCTACACCGGAGACATCACCGTGACCATCACAGGCCTTAGCGGCCAACTTCCGGATGGGGACGTCGTGATAGCCACGGTCGGGCCGGGCCAGGTGACGCTTGCCGCGGATGGCATGCCCACCCTTGGCGAGAGCGGAGGTACGGTCAAGATCAAGCTTCGGGAGAGCACCGCAGGTGCTCTGGTAACGGGCGCTTCCCTGAAGTTGAAGCTACCAGCGGGATTCGAGTGGGATGATACGACACTGGTGGTCAAGGACGTGACCACCGAGAATTCCGTATCAACCATTACAGGTACAGCCTCTGGCCGGGACCTGACCCTTAACGTTAGCGACACTAGTGGTAAAGGGTACTACCGTGTCGAGGTGAAGGTAGTTCCCACCTCGACCGCCAAACAGGGCGACATCACCGTGACCGTGCTAGCGGGTACCACTAAGAACTTCTCGCCCTCCTCCCTGGTGGTGGCCAAATACGGCGACTACGGCGTGACCGTCAGCGTTGACAGCACGCCGGAGCTCATCGCCGGCCGGTACGCGGCGAAGATCGGCACCTTTACTATTCAGGAGACCCTCGACGGCAGCCTGGTTGCTGGTCGTGCCGTCACCATGACCCTGCCGGAGGGCGCCAAGTGGGTAGGCTCCAGCCCCGCGAGTGCATACTCCAGCACCAACGGACTCAGCCTGATCCCGAGTTCTATATCTAAGGATGGCCGCACCGCGAAGTACACGGTCGCCCAAGGCACGGACACCAGGGCCGGCAAGGTGACCTTTAAGGACGTAGAGGTAGCGCTTGCAGTAGACTTTGCCGGCGATCTCACGATCGAATTCGGCGGCAGCGCGGGTCTGGACGAGGTGACCGCGACGGTAGCGAAGGTGATTGCGCCCATCAGCGCATCCTGCCCCGACAAGCCGGCCGAACTAATCATCGGGTTGGCGGACCAGCCGGCGGGAGAAATCCTGATCAAGGAGAGCAAGGCCGGAGCCCTTCTGTATAACAAGAGACTCGTGGTCGATCCGGGCGAAGACGTGAGGTTTGATGGGAAGCCCACGGTTACGGTCACCGAGGGCGATCTCGAGGTCAAGGCCGTCGAGGTGAGCGGCGGCGTTTTAAGCTTCACGATTTCCAGCGATAGCAGCGAGCCGAGCACCATTCGCATCAGCAACATTAAGTACAAGGTGGACCGCACGGTGGTCTACGGGGATGTCGAGGTAGCAATCAAGGGAGACGCGCTGGACGAGGTCAATGACCTAGACGTGGTTGGTGACACAAACGGCGACGGCACAACCGACGAAGACGACATGCTATTCCCGGACAATACCAAGGCTGCTACTGTAGTGAACGCTACGGTGGTTACGCCCGCGCCCACCGAGGCCGCAGTAGCCTCCACCTTCACCGTGGGTAGCACCGGCTACACCGTGGGCGGCGAGACCAAGACCATGGATGTGGCTCCGTTCATCGAGAACGGCCGCACCTACCTGCCGGTCCGCTACGCGGCCTACGCCGTGGGCGTATCGGAGGACCAGATTCTGTGGGATGCCGCCACCGCTACCGCGACCTTCATGAAGGGCGACCGGGTGGTGCAGTTCGTGGCCAACACCAACAAGATGATCGTGAACGGCTCGGCGATCACCATCGACGTGCCCATCAAGTCGGTGAGCGGCCGCCTGGTGGTGCCCATTCGCTGGGTCGGCGTGGCCTTCGGCTGCACGGTTGACTGGAACGCGGAGACTCAGACGGTGACCGTAACGCAGTAGGTTGCAAGGCAGTTTTGGGGTACCGGGCCCGGGAGGCTCCTCCCGGGCCCGGTCCGCGTTATGCAGTTCTCATCTTCTTTTCAGCCGGAGCAGGTAGAATACAGTGAGACTCAGGTTGTGCGGCGCGGGCAACTCCCGCAGCCGCGAGGGGGGGAGCGCGGTTGGTCAACAGGGCGCGCAGCATCACCCGCCGGGCGGGCGCGCTGACGGCGGTAGTCCTGTGGGTCGCACTGGCGGTCCTGGGGCAGGGGCCCGGCATGGCCCGGGCGGAGGAAGCAGCAGAGCGGGAACTCCGGCTGGAGGAAGCCATCACCAGGGCGCTGCAGGTGGATCTGGCGCTGCGATCGGCAGAGCTGTCGGTAGAGGAGAACGAACTGGCGAGGGAGGATGCGGCGGAGGCAGTGACATTCACCCCAGTGCTGGGCGAGAGTTATAGCCCCGCCTACGAAACCGCCTGGTACGGGTTGCTAACCGCCGACCTGCAGTGGCAGATGAGCAAGAAGAGCTATGCTGCTCAGGAGGACGCGGTGGTGCTGGAGACCTGCCAGAAGTACTGGGCGGTGCAGGGCGCAGAGGAAGCGGTGGAGGCAGCCAGATTGGGCCTGGAGGCGGCGGAGCTTGGTCTGCGGCGCGCCCGGGCTATGCAGGCGGTCGGGCTCATCACCGATGCGGATCTCCAGGCGGCGGAGTCCCAGGCCAAACAGGCCGAGGCTGGACGGGCCGCGGCGGAGCGGGCTCTGGAGGCGGCCTGGGAGGAACTGGCGGAGCAGGTGGGCCTGGGGTCGGGCGAGCGGCCGGTGCTGGTGGACCGTCCGGAATTCGCGCCACTGGGTGAGGTATCCCTGGGGCACGAGATCAGCCGGGTGCTGGAAACCAGCCCCCAGGTGTGGCAGGCCGAGCAGGCCCGCACCCTGGCCGAGTGGAGCCTCTCCATGGCCTACGCCACCGGCGGCTACGAGTCCTACGAAGCCCGGCAGATACAGCAGGAGCAGGTGGAACTGACCATCCAGACCACCCGCCAGGCGGTAGAGAGCGGGGTGCGGAACCTCTACCGCGCCATCCGGGCCCTGGAGGACCAGTACGCCCAGCAGGAGCGCGAGGTGGCGGCGGCTGAGGCCAGTCTGAAGGTCGCGGAGGCCAAGTTCTCTGTAGGGATGATAACCCGGTCTGAGCTGCTGGCTGCAGAGCTGGAGCTGGCCCAGGCGCGGGTGAACCTGGCGGCCACGGTGCGCCAGCACGCCTACTACCGCCTGGCCTTCCAGAAGCCCTGGGCGGTCAGCAGTTCGGGGGGCGGATCGTGACCCGATGGTGCCGGCCCGGCGGTCATGGGTGGCCGTGGCCACGCGGAGGCACCATGACGGCGCGAGAACGGTGCGGGCCGGGAAACAGAGCGAGTTAGGGGAGTCATATCGAGGCGACCATGTCCGGGTCTGGTCCCCAGCCGTACCGACGAGGGGACGGCCCTGGCAGAAGGGAGGCGCTGAAGTGCAGCGGTGGTGTCGGAACCTCGTGAGCTGGATTGCGTTGCTTGCCCTGGTTGTACCGGCGGGATGGGGCGGGGCACGCGCGGCCGTGGCCGCGGACGCGGACGTGAGCGCGTACATAACCTCGCCCACCCGGTCCGACCCGGCAAGCGTGGAGCCCGGCGACTCGGTGAGAGTCACCTTCCGCTACGAGGCGGACGAGGACGCCTGGGTGGAGGTGGCGCTGATAGACGCCGAGGGCGAGGAACTGGCGGTGGAGGAGCTGGAGTTAGTGGAAACCAGTACCACCCGCTCCAAGTCCGTGACGCTGGAGGTGCCTTCCTACGCGGAGCCGGGCGCCTGCCGGGTGGTTCTGCGTCTGGCCGACGGCACGGTGCTGGACACCGAGAGGAACGCCGTGCTGGTGACCGAGGACGTTTCCGTGCGCATAGTTTCGCCTACCGAGGACGACCCGGCCGCGGTTGAGGCGGGCGACGTGCTGGAAGTGGAGCTGCGCTACACCGCGGG